>CBDUWG010000179.1:0-4533 GCA_965370845.1 uncultured bacterium | reverse complement strand
TGGATGTGGATCTGGCCGGCACGCGCACGGTTCACGGGCCCATCACAGTGACTGCTGCTGCTCAGGTGCCTACCAGCTACGCCCTGTCGCAGAACTATCCGAACCCGTTCAACGCTCAGACGATCATCAGCTACGCGATTCCCCAGGATTCGCAGGTTAGCTTGAAGGTCTTCAACGTTGTGGGCGAGGAGGTCAGGACCCTGGTCGACTCCCATCAGAACGCCAATACTTACCAGGTGACCTGGAACGGCATGGATGCTGATAGCAAGTCGGTGGCCAGCGGTGTTTATTTCTGCACCCTGAAGGCCGGCGATTTCAGCAAGACGACGAAGATGGTCTTCCTGAGATAAACAGTATGACAAACTGGTTTGGAAGGAGCCGCCGGTTGATTTGACCGGCGGTTCTTTTTTTTCTTGTTGCCAAGATTTGTGGATGATCTCAAGGTCTTAGCTATTGAAAGCGATAAAGCGAAGATAGTAGATGATCCTGGATGCTGGTTAAAGGCCGAGACTTGAGACTTGAGACTGGGAAAAGAAAGAGCGATCCTGGATGCTGGATGAGAAAGGCGGATCCTTGATCCTCGATCCTGGATCCTGGTTAAAGCAAAGACAATGCAAAGGCCGAGACTCGAGATTCGGGAACCGGGAAAAGCACAGATCAGTGACTTTCACATTTTGCACTTTTCACTTTTCATTTTGCATTTTTCATTTCTTTTCCCTTACTGCTTACTGCCCCCATTATCTCCTGCCCACTTCTGACTGCCTACAACATCTGCCCATAACACCAACCTTTCGACGCAAAAGGACCGAAAAAAAGGGGTTGACCTGTTCATAGTAAAATGCTAAATTGAAGGGAAGTTGTCTCCCCCAGGCCAAAGCTGAACTTACTGACCAGCGCGTGAGCAGAGTATGAACACATCGAATTCCATCATCCGAAAAGGAATGGGTCCAGTCCTGGCAGTCCTGCTGTTGGGTACCCTCACGTCTGCTTGGGGTCAGATCCGATCAGATCTGGCGAGTCCTCTCCAGAGGCCTAAGATTGGTTCTCGTCTCCAGGCCGTTGTGAAGGGGAAAACTCCCGCAGAAAACATCGATGTATGGCTCTTCTTCACCGACAAGGGGGTTTTCGACGATGGAGCTTACCGCAGGGCTATTGAGTATCAGCGGAAAGAGCTCAACCCTCACGCTCGTGCCCGCAGATTAAAGGTTAGAGACCGAGAGAATCTGGTGGATTTCGCGGACTTGCCCCTGCACCGGCCATATATCCAGGAGGTTCTGGACACAGGCGTCACGTTGAGAGCTCGATCCCGGTGGCTGAACGCCATCAGCATCCGGGCCCGGGGGGATCAGATCTCCCGGTTGCTGAAGTTTCCCTTCGTCAGTTCCCTGCGCCTGGTGGCCGGTGGCCGCCGGCGGGAATTGGTCTTCCAGGAGGTTGGCCCGGTCGGACCGTCCATCAGCAGGCGGCTTGTTCTTGATTACGGCCCTTCATACGCGCAGCTCGATCAGATCGCCGTGCCCCAATTCCACCAGTGGCTGGAACAAAACGACCTTGGCCCACCCGGGGAGGACGTGCGAATCTGCCTGCTGGACACCGGATTCGACCTAACCCACGAAACTCTCCAACATGTGGATATCATAGCTGGGCGGGATTTCATCAACGACGACGATGTGGTGGTTGACGAAACCGGGGATCCGCCCGGACAGGATTCTCACGGGACGGTTGTTCTGTCCCTCATCGGGGGGTACTGCCCGGGGCAGCTTATCGGCCCGGCTTTTGGGGCCTCATTTCTGCTGGGCAAGACCGAGGATATCTCCAGCGAGCAGCCCATCGAGGAGGATTACTGGGTGGAGGGCATCGAGTGGGCGGAGGGCCTGGGGGCCGATGTGGTCAGCAGTTCCCTGGGCTACATGGACTGGTACGAGTACGAGGATATGGATGGCGGCACGGCAGTGACCACCGTGGCCGCCGATCTGGCCGCCTCCCGGGGTGTGGTGGTGGTCACCGCCGCCGGCAACGAGGGCAACTCCTATTGGCGGTACATCATCGCTCCTGCCGACGGTGAGCAGGTCATCGCCGTGGGGGCAGTGGATACCACCGGCACACGGGCTGATTTCAGCTCCCTGGGGCCCACCTACGATGGCCGCATCAAGCCCGACGTGATGGCCTGCGGGCTGCATACGTACGTGGCAAATCCTGACGATGCCCATGGATATTACCGGAGCGTGGGCACCTCTCTGTCCACACCTCTGGTGGCCGGCGTGGCCGTTTTGCTACTGCAGGCCGATTCCACCATGACCCCGGCTCAAGTGGGAAATGCCCTGCGGTCGACGGCTGATCGAGCTCTGCATCCGGACAATTTCTACGGATGGGGCGTGATCGATGCCGACGCCGCTCGTCGGGGAGAGATGCCGCAGCCTGTCCCGTCCTCTGCTCTGTATAATTACCCCAACCCCTTCTCGGAGAGCACCACCATCGTTTTTAACGCTCCCGGACTGGTGAAGGTGAGCATCTTCACTCTTGCCGGCGAGCGGGTCTGGGGGCGGGAGCTGTTCTGGGAGCTGGGGGGCAGATGTGAGATCGAATGGGATGGAGACAATGAATTCGGGGAGGAAGTGGCCGATGGGATCTACATCTATCAGGTGGTCACTGATGCCGATATCATGCGCGGGAAGTTGGTTCGCCTGCGCACAAAGTGACTGGTTATGTTGATGCAAAACAATGCGTTAACAATGTCTTGAAAAAGCTGTTAGGGGGGATTTTTCCATTGACATCGCACACCCCGGGTGTTAATTTGTTTAAATAAGGCGGTTTTTCAGAAGCTGATATTTCAGCCCGCGTTTTTTCTCTCACCAAATAATCACAGGGGGGTTTTCATGGCCAAGAAGTACCAGAATTTCATCAACGGGCGCTGGTGTGACGCGATCGATGGGGAAACCTTCGAGAACCGCAACCCGGCCGATCGGGACGATCTCATCGGCATTTTTCCCAAATCCAATAAAAAGGATGTGGACGAGGCCGTCAAGGCGGCTCGGGAGGCTTTTAAAGAATGGCGGCTGGTTCCCGCGCCCAAACGGGGACAGATCATGAAGAAGGTCGGCGATCTGATGGTCCAGCGCAAGGAACAGATTGCCCGGGAGATGACCCGCGAGATGGGCAAGGTGTTCACCGAGACCATGGGCGACACCCAGGAGGGGATCGACACCGCCTACTACGCCGACGGCGAAAGCAGGAGGCTTTTCGCCCCTTCGGTGCCCTCGGAGCTGCCCAACAAGGTGGCCATGACTACCCGGCAGCCCATGGGCGTGGCCGGTGTCATCTGCCCGTGGAATTTCCCCATGGCCATACCCACCTGGAAGATCTTTCCTGCCCTGACCTGCGGCAACGCCGTCGTGTTCAAGCCGGCCAGCGACGTGCCGGCCACCGGCACCGCCCTGGTGGAGATCCTTCTGGATGGCGGCGTGCCGCCCAAGGCCATCAACCTGGTCCATGGCAGCGGTTCCACCGTGGGCTCGCCCCTGGTGGAGCATCCCGATGTGGATGTGATCTCCTTCACCGGTTCCTCGGTCATCGGCCGGAAGATCGCCGAGGCCTGCGGCAGGGACCTGAAGAGGGTCTCCCTGGAGTTGGGCGGGAAGAACGGCCAGATCGTCATGGACGATGCCAACCTGGAGCTGGCCATCGACGGAGCCCTGTGGGGCGCCTTTGGCACCACCGGCCAGCGCTGCACCGCCACCAGCCGGCTCATCGTCCAGGAAGACGTCCATGATAAGTTCGTGGATATGCTCCTGGAGCGCACCAAGAAGCTGAAACTTGGCTACGGCAATAACGAGGGTGTGGACGTCGGTCCGGTGATCAACGAGGACCAGCGGAAGATCATCCACAATTATGTGCAGATCGGCCAGCAAGAGGGCGCCCGGATGCTCTGCGGAGGCGAATACGCCACCGATGGCGATCTGGCCAAGGGGTTTTTCTACAAACCGACCATCTTCACCGACGTCACCCCCAAGATGCGCGTTGCCCAGGAGGAGATATTCGGTCCTGTGGTGGTGGTGATCAAGGTGAAGTCCTTCGATGAGGCCATCTCCGTGCTCAACGATACCGCCTATGGTCTATCCTCGTCCGTCTATACCAACGACGTCAACAGGGCTTTCCGGGCCATGCGCGACATCGAGGCGGGCATCACCTATATCAACGGGCCGACCATCGGCGCCGAGGCTCACCTGCCCTTCGGCGGCGTCAAGGATACCGGCAACGGGCACCGCGAGGGCGGCTGGACCGCCTACGAGATCTTCAGCGAGTGGAAGACCCTCTACGTGGATTTCAGCGGCAAGCTGCAGCGGGCGCAGATTGATAATCAGTAGTCAGAATGACCGTCCATCGTGTTCGCGGTCCTGTGCGTGAACTGGAGATTCTACGACCGTAGGATCGTCGATTTACGTTCGGCGTCCGTGAGCACGACCGGCGGTCTGTGAAAAGAGGGGGAAGTTTCCCCCTCGTCCTCCCAACCTGTTGCTCCCTTGGGTCGCAACC
>CBDUWG010000178.1:0-4539 GCA_965370845.1 uncultured bacterium | reverse complement strand
CCATCTGGGGATTTGAGCGTTGGTTCCAGCTAAAAAATTCATCACAAACTCCCTAAAAAAAAGCAACTCCCCCCCGGCTAAACCTATGTCTTTCCGGGCACTCCGGACTCTCCAGGGTCTGCTGCTCCTTGCCCTGCTCACACCCTCCGCGGCCATGCCCACCCTGCGGACTCAAGCATATCTGACTACCAGCACGGTAAACCCCCGACCGATGAGCATGGGGGGTGCTTTCGTCACAGTGCAAGATGACCTGGCAGCCCTGATCTGGAATCCGGCGGCTTTCACCCTCTATGAGACCGAGGTCTCGCACCGGTTATGCGTACACGTCAACCCGGTGATCCCCGTTCTCCTGCTGCGCAAAGATCACCGCCACGTGGCGGATTTCCTGGCCGCCCTGAGTCTTGCCATCAAGGGAGTTACCTTTTCTCACCGCTGGGCTGAAATAGGCCTGCTGCTCTGGGAAGAGCCCTTCTACAATCCCGCCGCATCCGTGAACGGGCGCTTTTTCGACACCGAGCATATACTCAAACACTACTCGCACACCCTCGGTCTGCGAATCCGACTGGCCCCCACCGTTTCCCTGGGCAGCACCGGTAATGTCTACCGGATACGAAACGAGGAGGGAAAATCGGTGCTGGCCGGTGGAGTCAACTACGGTGTTTTGCTTAAACCCGTCAAGGGCCTGACAGTGGGCCTGGCTTATTTCGACTTTCCCTCTTCCCTTAAACAGCTTCGCGGGGAAATGGAAGGGATCGTCGATGGGAGCATAACCGCGGGTTTCTCTCTGCATCCCGACGACAGAACCATCGTGGCTATGGATCTCCGCGACGCCAGCGGGCTTGAGAAACTCACCTGGAACAAACTGCACTTTGGTTTCGAGCGCACATTCTGGGAACACCTTGCCCTCCGGTTTGGGTATTTCCAGGCCGGCCATCAGGAACATGACGTCTACTCCCTGGGCATCGGCCTTGTGGGTCGCAATGGGCGAGAACGGGGAGCAGTTCGCCGCAGCCGCAGCAGCTATCTGGCCAATTACGCGCTGCTGGTGGAGGAAGGCAAGCAGAACCAGCGCCTCTGGCACATGCTGTCTGTGCTGTTCTGCATTTAAAGCCAAGAGGCAGAATTAACCCTTGACATCTTAGGACACTCTGGTATATATTTTGGTGGTCTGAGTGGGAATACTCCTTTTTGTACACACTTTGATAAGGAGGAACCATGTGGCGAAAATTGATCTGGCTCATTATGAGCCTTTCTCTTCTCGGCCTAATGGGCTGTGCTACCTCGGCCTCTAAGAAGGGAACCCTGGGGGAGGAACCCTGGTATCTGGCAACCCAGGAGCTCCGCGAGGATGTCGCTCGCCTGGAGAACAGTGTGGAGCAATTGGGCAATGAGACCGCTGCGCTGGAGGGGCGCACCACCAATCTGGACAACCGCGTCTCCCTGATAGACCAGGAGCTGAAAAATCAGCGGGGTGAACCGGCTCTATCCCAACCCCTCGCACAGCCGGCGACGGGAGGTGTTCAGGCACTGTATAATGACGCTCTGGCTGATTACTCGAACCGGCATTTTGACTTGGCTCTCCAGAAGCTCTCACGACTCATCCGTCAACACCCCAAGAGCAGCCTTGCCGACAACAGCCAGTACTGGTTGGCCGAGTGCCATTATGGCCTGGAGGATTTCCCCAGAGCTGTCGAGGAGTTCCAGAAGGTCTTCTCATACGCTGATACCGAGAAGGATGACGACGCCCAGCTCAAGCTGGGATACTGTTACGCCAACATGGGCGACACTATCCAGGCAATAGCTGAGCTCAACAAGCTTATTAATCTTTATCCTGACAGCGAGTATATTGGTGTTGCCCGGATGAGGATCGCGGAGTTGTCGCCTTAATCTCTCGGTTTTCTGCCGACCTTTTTCGGAAGAGACGGTCACAGAGGTGATCAAAGCAGCCAAAGTTTTCTTGAAGATGGGCATCTGCGTATTTGGCTTAGGATTTTTCTCCATTGCCTGGGGTGATGGTCCGGCAAAGGAAGCCGATCCTGCGGCCGTTCCCACCAACCTCGGGTTGCTCAGACTTGCCGTTGAGGAGGCGATCGATGAGCAGTGCGATCGCCTTCCTTTGTATGAATCGAAGGTTCTGTACCTCTACCCCGGGTCCATCGCACCCGGCAACTGGCTTGTGGAGCTCGCGCTTATCCAGTGCCTGCGACGCAGAGATTGTCGCATCCTGTTACCAGACAGCTCGGCGTCAACATCTCACGCTATCTGTTCCGACGAGCAATTACTCCGCTATCGAGTGGCGGATCTGGACCTGGTCTACTCTGCCTCCCGGCGCAAGCACCTATTCGGTCCCCGGATGGTTAAGAGACAAGTTCATCTGCACCTGATCTTTCTGCTGAGCAAAAAAGACGGCGAAGTCCTGTGGACGGGAGAAACCCAGCGCACGAGCGGGGATTGGATCCCCGCCAAAGAATTGGCCGCAGTGCAACGAGAATCAGTACCCTTTATCTCCCCCCGGTTAAAAACCGATGGCTGGGGCCACTTTGCCGAGCCAGTATTATTGACTGCGGCGGTGGGCGGTCTTATTTACCTGTTCTATAACTCACAGTGAGGCGAGCTAAAAAGACCATGCGATTCGTTACGATATTGATAGGTTTGGGGCTTCTGGCCTTTCTGTCCGGATGCGGGTCCGCTCCGCCCAAGGCCACAATGGATGCCGAGGACCAATTTCTTCTGGCCAAGGAGAGGTACGATCACGGCAAGCACCTTGATGCCCAGATCGAATTCCAGAAGCTCATCTGGAACTTCCCGGGGAGTGACTATGTTGATGATGCCCACTATTATCTGGCGGAGTGTTTCTTTTGCCAGGAGGATTATCTCGCGGCCACCCACGAATATCAACGTCTGACAAGCAGCTTTTCCCAGAGCCCCTTCGCCGGCCCCGCCCAATACAAAATAGGCCTATGCTATTACGAACAGTCGTTGCCCGTTTATCTGGACCAGGATTTCACCGACAAGGCCATACGGGAATTACGGATCTTTCTGGAGGATTACCCCAATAGTGACTATGTTCCGGAGGCCCAGAAACTTCTCCTGATCAGCCGGACAAAACTGGCCCATAAAGATCTTCTCAATGGCAAGCTCTACTATAAGATGAAAGAATATGTCTCCGCGATCATCTATCTCGAGGAGCTCTTAGAGAATTATCACGATACTAAATGGGCCGCAGATGCCCAGTATGTCATCGGTGAATGCTACCGAAACCAGCAAAAATGGGGGCCGGCCCTTTCTGCTTTCCAGAATGTGTTGCAGATGGACGCTTCCCAGAAACTTGCCCGGCGAGCACAAAAACGTATTGACCAGATTGAGAAGAATCTGAAGACGGCCTCAGAATAATCTTGGCCTTTGTTTGAGTTTTCCTGCATATCAGTGTAATTTGACACTCACCGGATATTCTCGATAACTTCATGATCGCGTTCTTGGATCGTGCCCCGGCAAAGGAGATCTCTTTCCTTTTCATAATGTCTCTTCCGCTTCATTGCCACGGATGACGAACAAGAACTGCCTTTCTTCTCCTTGCCCCAACCAGGCTCACACAATTCCACCCAGCCGCACATGACCGAAGCGCAGACAGAAAAGGATCTCCCCGCATTAGGCGTGTTGGGAGGCACCTTCGATCCTATCCACTACGGGCACCTGATCATTGCCCGGGCGCTGGTGGAAGAACTGAACCTGGCGCAGATGCTCTTCCTCCTTTCGGCCCACCCACCACACAAAAAAGCCTCTGCCATCGCCCCCTGGCAGGATCGCCTGCAGATGATGAAATTAGCCCTGCAGGGCAATCCGCATTTTCAGACCTCGGACGTGGAGCTCAAGCAACATGGTCCCTCCTACACGGTGGAGACCATGAAGCTGCTTCAGTCCCGCTACGCACAACGATACCGGGTTCTGTTCGTCGTCGGAGCCGATAGCATCCTGGATATCTTCACCTGGCACCAACCAGAACGGCTCCTAGACTCCCGCTCCCTGGTTGTGGTGCCCAGGCCCGGTTGTGATCTGCGCCAGCTGGATCCTCGGGTGGCTGAGAAGGTGACGGTGGTTCATACTCCTCTGATCGAGATATCCTCTTCCGATATTCGCCAACGAATCAACCAGGGACTCTCTATTCAGTACCTTATGCCTGAGGAGGTAACTCGCTATATTCGTGACCACAATCTTTATCGCCAGGCATAAAAAGTCGGAGTTGAAAAAATGCTCCCTCATACATCTCAGTCACCGCTAATTCCTCTGTGTTTAGCGGTTTTTTCATTGACAAACGTTTGTAAAATAGCTAAAATGTACATAGGTTGATGATCTTTTAGAGAGGATCTGCGAGAAGAGAGCAGAGATTCGAGATTCGAAAAAACTCGGAAGGGTGGGGTAATTTTTCAATTTTTGTTTTGCATTCTTCATTTTGCATTTCGGGGAAGATGGGTTGGGAGGGGGAGGTGTCCCCCTCGCTTCAACCGGCGTGCTGCGGAGCCCGCCCCGGGCTTGACCCGG
>CBDUWG010000177.1:0-4556 GCA_965370845.1 uncultured bacterium | reverse complement strand
GTGAGGCCACGGCGCTTTACCTGAGAAAACTGCTCAGGCCGTTTGAAATCAGCGTCACGCGTGTGGCCCGGGGACTGCCCGTGGGCGGCGACCTGGAGTATGCTGACCAGGCGACGCTGACCAGGGCGTTGGAGGATCGGGTGGAGTTTTGAGACCGCGAAGTTAGAAATTGTAAATCCGGTTGTACCTCTCAGTGACGCTTGCAGCCTGATGGACATGAGTTCCGGTATAATATCTGCTTGTGCCATGAATCCTGGATACTGGATTCTAGATTCTAGATGCTAGATGAAAAACGGAATTCTAGATCCTAGATCCTGGTAAGTGAAATGCTCGATTCTGAGTATATGCCAGGTTGACTCTATATTTTCCGAGGTTTAGTTCTTAACAAGCATCCAGAATCCATCTTTCTTTTCTCCAGTCTCCGCCTTTGTATTGTCTTGGCATTTATCCAGAATCCAGCATCCAGTATCCAGTATCATATCGAGCTTCGAGTTTCGACAAACGACTACCGACACTGATTACCGAATCACTTGCCACGAAAACCAATTCAAATCTCTCTATTATACAGGAGGTACATGCATGGCAGAGATAACAGAAATACGCTGGCACGGAAGAGGCGGCCAGGGAGCAGTGACGGCAGCCAAGATCCTGGCCCAAGCAGCTCTGGAAAAAGGCTTTCACATCCAGGCTTTTCCGGAGTATGGCGCAGAGCGACGGGGCGCGCCAGTCAAGTCTTTCACGCGCATCAGCAAGGACCCCATCACCATCCACTCCCCCATTCACAACCCCTGCGCGGTGGCCGTTCTGGACGCCACCCTTCTCGATGCCGTCGATGTGACCGAGGGGCTCCCCGAGGATGGCATCCTGGTGGTGAACACCGTTGATAATCCCACCGATGTCAGAAAAAAACTGAATTTGAAAGGACGAAAGGTCTTCACGGTGGATGCCACTCAAATCTCCATCGATTGCCTGGGCAAGCCTATTCCCAATACCCCCATGATCGGTGCGATAATGCGAGCGGCCGGAATCCTTCCGCTGGAGGAAGTTATCAGCGGCTTTAAGCACAAATTCTCGGCAAAGTTCCAAGCTGACGTAATTGAAGGTAACATCAAAGCTATCAAGAGAGCCTATGAGGAGGTGAAAACCGAGTGAGCCAAACCAGAGAACTTGGATATAAAGAGCTACCTCTTGGGGGAAAGATACTCGATGCCGGAAACTCCGAGAACTATGAGACCGGAGGGTGGCGCACCTACGTCCCGGTCCACGACGCAGAGAAATGTACTAACTGCCTTCTGTGCTGGATCTTCTGTCCGGACGGCGCTATTTTCGTGAAGGATGGTAAATGGGCCGGATTCGATCTGAAACACTGCAAGGGATGCGGGATCTGTGCCGAACAGTGTCCCCCGAAGGTCAAGGCCATCACTATGGTCAAAGAAGAAAAATAACGCTCCCAGAAAATTGTGAGGAAAGATATGGCAAAAACTCTAGGATTGACGGGAAACGAGGCTGTTGCCTACGCCATAATGCAGATCAACCCCGACGTAATGGCCGCCTATCCCATCACACCGCAGACAGCGCTAGTGCAAAAATTCGCGGACTTCTTGGCCGATGGCGACGTTGATACCGAAATGATCCTGGTGGAATCAGAGCACAGCGCCATGAGTGCTACTGTGGGGGCTTCCGCAGCTGGAGCCCGGGCGATGACCGCCACTGCCGCCAACGGCCTGGCCCTGATGTGGGAAATAGTCTACATCGCCGCATCAAACCGGCTGCCCATCGTTATGCCGGTGATCAACCGGGCCCTCTCAGCACCCATCAATATTCTCTGCGATCACAGCGACACCATGGGCTGCCGCGACACGGGCTGGATCCAGATCTATAGCGAGAATGCCCAGGAGGCTTACGAGAACACCATCCAGGCGGTGAAAATCGCCGAGCACCCGGATGTACTTCTACCGGCGATGGTCACTCAGGATGGCTTCATCATCAGTCACGGGATGGAGGACGTCACCATTCTGGAGAAAGAGCAGGTTCAGAAATTCGTGGGGGAGTATGAACCCCATTACCCCCTGCTTAACCCGGAGCATCCGGTGAGCTATGGTCCCATCGATTTCCACGATTTCTATTTCGAGCACAAAAAGCCCCAGGTCGACGCCATGGAAAACGCCAAACAGGTGATCCTGGATGTGGGCCGCGAGTTCGGCAAACTGAGCGGCCGGGAGTACGGCTTTTTCGACGCCTACAAGATGGAGGACGCCGAGATCGTGGCCATAATGATGAGCTCCACGGCCGGCACCACCCGCCCGGTGGTTGACGAGCTGCGCCAGCAGGGAATCAAAGCCGGGCTGCTGAAACTGCGCGTATTCCGACCTTTCCCGGCCGAGGAGATCGTCGCCGCCCTGCAGGGCAAAAAAGCCGTGGCCATCCTCGATCGGGCCATCTCCTTTGGTGCTCAGGGAGGAGCTCTGTTCTCCGAGGTTTGTTCCGCCCTCTACAATGCCGGCCAGCGCATCCCGGTAATCAATTTCCTCTACGGCCTGGGAGGACGGCCCGCCGAGATAGAAAATATCCAGGAAGTCTACCAGAGACTTCAACAGATCGCCCAAACCGGGAAGGTTGACAACCTAATAAATTATCTGAATCTGCGTGAATAGGAGGACCAATGCCCGGTCTTAAGGAATTATCAAAAAGAAAGGAGCTGCTCTCCAGTGGCCACAGAATGTGCCCCGGATGTGCGGCGCCTGTGATCGTCAGACAGGTTTTGCTCAGCACCACCACCAATGTCGTGGTGGGCAATGCCACCGGTTGTCTGGAAGTCTCCACCTCCATCTTTCCGTACACTTCATGGAGATGTTCGTGGATCCACAACGCCTTCGAGAATGCGGCCTCTACCGTCAGCGGCGTGGAAACTGCCTACCGGGCCCTGAAGAAAAGGGGCAGGTTGGATGCCGACTACCGGTTCATCGCCATAGCCGGTGATGGCGGAACTTACGACATCGGCCTGCAGGCCCTCTCCGGTGCTCTGGAGCGCGGCCACAAGATGCTGTACATCTGTTATGATAACGAAGCATACATGAACACAGGCATCCAGCGATCCAGCTCCACGCCTCTGGGAGCGCACACCACTACCACCCCCGCCGGCAAGGTGATTCCAGGAAAGCGGGAATTTCCCAAGGACCTGACCGGCATCGTCGCTGCCCATAATATACCCTATCTGGCCCAGGCCTCGCCCAGCCACTGGCGCGACCTGACCGACAAGGTGGCCAAGGCCTTAGAGGCCGATGGACCCAGCTTCCTCAACATCATCTCTCCCTGTCCACCGGGCTGGCGCTATCCTCAACATCTGACCATCAAGATGGCCCGCCTGGCCGTGGAAACCTGCTTCTGGCCGCTTTACGAGGTGGAAAACGGCGTCTGGAAGATCAACCATATGCCCAAGGAAAAAAAGCCCCTGGATGAGTGGACCAAGCAGCAGGGACGATTCAGCCACCTGTACGAGCCAAAAAACAAACACATTCTGGAAAAGAACCAGGCGGAAGTGGATCGCCGTTGGGAGAAACTTCAGCGCAGAGCCAGTTGAGTCACGATACAGGATACGGCAAGAACCTTGAGGAAGTGAGAACGATGAGATGAATCTGCCGAACAAGCTCACGGTGACACGAATTATTTTAAGTCCCGTTTTCATGGTCTCCTTTCTCATCGACAACATCTACTCCCGCTACTTTGCCCTGTTCATCTTCGGCGTGGCCTCCCTCACCGACTTGTACGATGGCCACCTGGCCAGAAAAACGGGGGTGGTCACCAGCTTCG
Source organism: uncultured bacterium (assembly GCA_965370845.1). GTDB lineage: Bacteria > SM23-81 > SM23-81 > SM23-81 > SM23-81 > DAOVRJ01. The sequence goes on along the minus strand of CBDUWG010000177.1, from coordinate 746 downwards.
GCAAATTCATGGATCCGCTGGCAGATAAGCTGCTGACCTCAACCGCCTTTATCGCCTTCGTGGCCCTGGGGTATGTGAAAAGCTGGATCGTTCTGCCCATTATCGCCCGAGAGTTTTTCATAACTGGCCTGCGAGCCATGGCTGCCTATCGTGGAGTGGTCATTACGTCCAGTATACTGGCCAAGTGGAAGACGGCCAGTCAGATGGTGGTCATCTTTTTTATCCTGCTGTTCACTAATCTGAAAATGACATGGCCTGCCCTGAGCTTACATCACTCCTGGGTGCCCGAAGACAAGGTGCTCAACGGGCTGGTCATGGTAACCATGGTGTTGACATTGGTCTCGGGGGTCGACTACATCGTCAAGAACGCCACCTTGATCAAGGGCATGATGAAGTGATGTCCGCCGCAGATATCCGGAGTTGAATCCGCAGGAGGTCCTGAATAACCGCCTTTTTCACCAGGGTTCACAGATTCGTCGCCACGGGGGCATTCGTGGGGTATTTCCCCATCGCCCCGGGGACGGCGGGAACCGTCGTGGCGGGCGTCATCTACTGGTTCGTCAGACCAAGCCATTCACTGATCTACGGCGCCATCATCCTGCTGTTCTTTCTTCTGGGAACCCGGGCCAGCACCATCGTGGAGCGGCAGACGGGGCCCGATCCCTCCCTGGTTGTGATCGACGAGATGGTCGGCTTTTGGATCGCTCTGTTCGCCCTGCCAAAGACCTGGGTTCTGTTGCTCATCG
>CBDUWG010000176.1:0-4561 GCA_965370845.1 uncultured bacterium | reverse complement strand
AGTTCGGCCGGCCCATCTGTCAATGTCTGGCCATTCAGTTTATGCTGGCCGACATGGCCACCCGTATAGAGGCCGCTCGTTTACTCACATATCGTGCCGCCTATATTAAAGACAAGGGTGTCAGATTTTCCACAGAGGCTTCCATGGCCAAGCTTTGCGCATCGGAGACAGCCAACTGGGTGTGTAGCAAATCCCTGCAGATCCACGGCGGGTACGGGTACATGAAGGACTACGCCGTGGAGCGCTATTTCCGGGATGCCCGGCTGACCGAGATCTACGAGGGCACTTCCGAGGCCCAGAAGATGGTCATCGCCCGGGGGTTGTTGCGGTGATGTTTCTGCTCCGTGGAGCGCAGTTCCTTTAAAAAGAAGGGAAATCGAGAGTGATCTTGAAACCGGAACAGGAAGCCTTCCGTCAAAAAATACGCGATTTTGTGCTCGCTGAGCTTGAGCCGGTGGCCTCAGAGATCGAGCAGAAAGGAGAATTTACCTGGGAGATCGTCCGCAAACTGGCCTCCATGGGTATCATGGGCGTTAACTATCCCGCCGAATACGGGGGTCTGGGCCTGGATACCGTCTGTTATACCATCGCCGTGGAGGAGATCTCCCGAGCCTGCGGTTCCACCGGAATCACCCTGGCTGCTCACAACTCCCTGGCCATTGCCCCGATCTATTTGTTCGGAACAAATGAGCAGAAAAGGAAATACCTGCCGCCCCTGGTCCGGGGAGAGCAGTTGGGCGCTTTTGGTCTGACGGAGCCGGAGGCCGGCTCAGATGCCGGGGCCACCAGGACGACCGCCGTTTTGGACGGCGATTACTACGTGATCAACGGATCAAAGTGTTTCATCACCAACGCCAGCGTTGGCGAAACCATGGTCATCACCGCCAGGACAGGCTCTGAGCCCAGGACCAAGGGTATCAGCTCCTTTATTCTGGAAAAGGGGATGAAGGGACTGGTGGTGGGGAAGAAGGAGAACAAGCTGGGGTTGCGGGGTGCGGATACTGCTGAGCTTTTTTTCGAGGATCTGCGCGTACCAAAAGAGAACCTCCTGGGCAAGGAGGGAGAGGGTTTCAAGCAGTTCATGATCACCCTCGATGGGGGCAGGATCAGCATCGGGGCCATGGCTCTGGGCATCGCCCAGGGAGCCCTGGACAAGAGCATCGAGCGGGCCAAACAGAGAGTTCAGTTCGGCAGAAGGATCGGCGATTTTCAGGCCATCCAGTGGAAGCTGGCCGACATGGCCACCCAGGTGGAGGCCGCCCGGCTGCTTGTCTACCACGCCGCGACGCTGAAGGATCGGGGGGAGAGGTTTGCCAAAGAGTCGGCCATGGCCAAGCTGTATGCCGCAGAGGTGGGATCGATGGTCACCCACCAGGCCATCCAGATCTTCGGCGGCCGGGGCTACATGCGCGATTATCCATTGGAGCGGTATTACAGAGATGTTCGGCTCTGCGAGATCGGCGAGGGAACCTCGGAGATCCAGAGGTTGGTCATCGCCAGGGAGCTTTTAAGATAGCCCGGCCCGGCTATTTTTCAACGGAAGAGGACAGGCATGGAAGTTCAGGTTTCATCCCATGAACTGGTTCGAGACAATCGACTGCTGCGGTGTATCCAGTGCGGAAAATGCACGGGTGGGTGCCCCGTGTCCACCACCTCCGGCCTGAACGTCAGACGACTTCTCAACGATGCTCTCCTCCAACCAAATCTGATCTTCAGCCCTGAGGGGAGCGAGCTCTGGCAATGCACCACCTGCTTGACGTGTAGCTCGCGCTGTCCCAAGGGCATCAAACCCCTGGATGTGATCATCCAGATTCGCGGCCAGCTCATCGAGAGCGGCCGGATTCAGCCCACCATGAGGGATGCCCTGGAGAGCGTTTTTCTGCACGGTAATCCCTGGGGACAGCCCAGGGAGAAGCGGACCGATTGGGCCGCCGATCTGCAGGTGAAAACGGCAGGTGCGGATGCTCAGCTCGACCTGGTGTACTACGTGGGGTGTGCTGCGGCCTATGATCCCAGGGTTCAAAAGCTGGCCAAGGCCATGGTGCGTGTGCTCGGGGAGGCGGGGGTCAAATTCGGGTTGCTGGGTAACGAGGAATCGTGCTGCGGCAACGAGGTCCGCCGCATGGGGGAAGTGGGGTTGTTCGAGGAGCTGGTGGAGAGCAATTGCCAACTTTTTAAGGAGCGCGGCGTCCGCCGGCTGCTGACCACGTCGCCGCACTGCTTTAACGTCTTTAAAAATGAGTATTCGGGGTTCGGGGGAGAGATTTGCCACTACACCCAGCTCCTCTGGGAGCTCATCGAGGAACAGCGGCTGAGCTTTTCCAAAGAGCTCAACTGGCGGGTCACCTATCACGATCCCTGTTTTTTAGGCAAGCAGAACGGCATTTTCGACGAGCCGCGCTGGATTTTGGAGAAGATTCCCGGGCTGGAGTTGGTGGAGATGGACCGCAACCGGGAGAGAAGCCTTTGCTGTGAGGGTGGTGGTGGTCGCATGTGGATTGAGGCTCTCATACCTCAGGAGCGGCTGTCAGAGGTTCGGGTGAAAGATGCCGTTGATCTGGAGGCGGAAGTTCTGGTCACCGCCTGTCCTTTCTGCCTGTTAACCCTGGAAGATGCCGTGAAGATCACCGGAAATGAGGAGAGACTTCGGGTTCTGGACCTCATCGAAATCGTGGAAGCAGCCATCTAGCTGGCCGCCGCTCTGGCCATTGAAATTGCAGGGACCGAGGGTTTTGGATCGGACAATTTCTTCAGGAAATTCCCATCTGAGCAGGGGGTGAGATCATGGATATTGTGGTTTGCGTGAAGCACGTTCCGCTGACCGCAGAGGCGGAGGTGAGCATTGACGATACCGGGCTGGGCATCAAGAGGGAGCGTCTGGTCTTCGACGTCAACGAGGCCGATAACTACGCCGTGGAAGAGGCCCTTCTCCTGACGGAGAAGTTTGGCGGAACGGTAACCCTGGTCACCCTGGGCCCCGAGTCGGCGGACAAGATGCTTCGCTCTCTATTGGCCAAGGGTGCCCACGAGGCGGTACGGCTGACCGATGAGCGGTTCCAGATGTCGGACGCATACGCCACGGCGAAAATCCTCTGCGAAGCGTTAAAAAACATGAAATTTGATCTGATCTTGACCGGCTGTATGGCCAGCGATGATGGATATACCCAGGTGGGTGCGACCCTGGCGGAGCTTCTGGAGTTGCCGCACGCCACCATGGTGGTGGGTCTGGAGATTCTGGACGGGACCGCCCGGGTTCAGAGGGAGCTGGAAGGGGGAACCCACGAGCTCCTGCAGATCGACCTGCCCACTGTCCTGACAATTCAGACCGGGATCAACGAGCCCCGATACGCCTCTATCCTGGGACTTCGTAAGGCGATGAAGAAAACGATCAAGGTCATGAACCTGTCTGATCTGGATCTGGCGGAGGAAGAGGTCGGCCGGGCGGGATCCAAAACTCACCTGGAGAAGCTGTTCGCCCCGCCCCGGGGCGAGGGCGCCGAGATTCTGGAGGGGGCAGCGGATGAGGTGTCCGCAAAGCTGGCCGGGATTTTCCGGGAAAAGGGGGTGGTGTAGATGAAGGAGGTCTTTGTATTGGCCGAACACCGGGGCGGTGAGCTCCGGGACATCACCCTGGAGATGCTTTCCAAGGGCAGAGAGCTGGCCCAGATCATGGACGCTCAGCTTGTGACCGGACTTTTGGGCCACAAGGTAGCCGGTTTCTCCGAAACCCTGAAAAAATGGGCCCACCAGGTGGTGGTGGTCGAAGATCAGAGGCTGGAGAACTTCAATGCCGATGCGTATCAGATGGTTCTCAGCACCATCATCAAAGAGCGGCAGCCGGACCTGACCATTATCGGACACACCGCCTTTGGGGTCGATGTGGCCCCGCCCCTGGCCGCGGAGCTGGACCTGCCCCTGGTCACAGATTGTGTGGACCTGCAATTGAGGGACGGCCTTCCCCTGGCCATCCGGCAGGTCTACGGTGGCAAATTGAGCGCGGAGGTCTCCTTCGTCGGCTCCCAGTGCATGGTAACCGTGCGGTCGGGCGCCTTTCCCGTCGCCGGAGAGGATCTCCAGGGCCAGGTGGTGGCCGTGGATTCTCCCCTGACCGGGGAGATCAGCTATCGAAAGTTCCTGGAGTATATCGAGGCGGCCGTCGGTGATGTGGACATCACCCAGGCCGATGTGGTCATCGCCGTGGGGAGGGGTATCAAGGAGGAGAAGAACATGCCCCTGGTGGAGGAGCTGGCCAAATCTTTGGGAGGAGTGCTGGCCTGTTCGCGGCCCGTCACCGACTCCGGGTGGCTGCCGGCTGATCGCCAGGTGGGCCAGTCTGGGCGCACGGTGAAGCCGAAGCTCTATCTTGCCGTGGGCATCAGCGGGGCCTTTCAGCATGTGGCCGGCATGGGAGGCTCGGAGACGGTAGTGGCCATTAACAAGGACCCCAATGCACCCATCTTCTCTATAGCTCAATATGGCATCGTCGGCGACCTGTTTCAGGTGGTGCCGGCCCTGACGGAGAAGATCGCCGAGCTGAAGGGAAATTGAGGTCTTTGGGGAG
>CBDUWG010000175.1:0-4562 GCA_965370845.1 uncultured bacterium | reverse complement strand
CAGGCTGGGATCGACATTATCCCACGTAACGTTCAGATGGCTGAATACATATGCATTTTCGTGGCTGGGGAAATTGTCGGAGTTGTCTTTGGGCACGGAGATGAGTTCCCATTCGTCGGGAGTCTGGGTGGTCCAGTCAACCGTCAGGGAGAAGGTCTCCCAGGGCAGGCCTCCCGGCCAATCCACGGTGCCCATAGAGATCCAAGGACCGGGCTGATCGCCTTCCAACAGCGGATCGGCATCCTTCTTTCTCTGATAATAGGTGGTGGTGACCACGTCGTTGTCGGACATGGTGGCCACCAGGTCGAAGTTGTAGTCGTCGAATGCGCCGACTTCACCAGCATCGTCGATGCCGTTGGCGCCATCATCATCCACGTTGGCCTCACCGGGAGCACCGTCAGGACCCCAGACCAGCAGGTTGCCGTTGGGCGGCCAGGTGAGAGTGGCATACGGAATACTGTGATCGGGAATCTTGCCGGAAACCAAGTTGGTGTTCTGCTCCGTGTTGCCGGCATCATCCTCAACCCGCACGCCGAACAGGTATGTGTGACCCACCTGCAGGGTGTCCGAGTACCACACGGTTGTAGCCGGGTTTATGGACTCGGTGGGCTCGGTGTAATCCACCAGATCCGAGTCGGGCTCGCCCTGGTAGATATGGAAGTAAGCGTAATCGCCGACCTTGGCTAGGAGATCCCACTCCAGCTTGATGCGGCCACCCTGTACGGCGGCTGCCGTCAGGTTCTGCACCCCATCCGGCATCTCGCTGTCCACCTCAAAGGGAATTGCCGAGGAGGTAGTGGGCGAGAGCTGCCAGTTGTCGGCGTCGTCCCAACCCCAGGCATCAATCTTGGAGTCGGCATGGCTGGCACCAACGTCTATCCCGTCGTCGCCCTCCACGACCAGGAAGGACCTGGTCCAGGTCAGCGGAGCACCCCAGGCGGTGGTTTCTGCCACCGTGCTGATGGGCTCGACCTCGCTGTAACCGTAAGCGCTCATGTCCACGGTCACGGGAATGGTGCCATAGTGATCGTAAGTCACAAGACCCACATCGATGATGGCGTCCACTAAGACCACCAGGGTATCGCCGATGTTGACGATGCCATGACCGGGCTCGCCGGAAGCGTCGGAGTCAAAGAACTCCACATCCGCGTCGTCCAGGCCGGGCTGCTGAGTATCTACAACCTGGGTGAACTCGGCCGAATCCTCGGTGTTCCCAGCAGGACAGCCGTCATCGTCGAAGGCCTTGGCCTCGATGGCCGAGAGCGCTGCCGGAGGATTGGTGCACTCGGCGGGCGCGTCGGTGTCGATATAGCCGGCCATATCATCGCTGAGGGGCCAGAACAACTCCTCGGGATTGTCGATCTGACCGTCGAGGTCATCATCGACTCCCTTAACGCCCGGGGCTCCGTCGGGACCGCTGCCCACGACAAAACCCTTTCTGTAGCCGCTAGGATAGGCGGCATGTGCCAGGACGAAGGAGAACTCCAGGTCGCCCTCGCCGCCCTCGGAGAAGGCATCGTCGGTGAGGATCAGACCGGCATCCACGTCGTCGGAGGAGTTACCACCGTACCCATAGAGGTTGACCAGCACTTCACCGCCGGCCATATCCGGGTATCCGGCCATGTTGCAGAGAATGTCGATGCGGTCGCCGAAGTTGACCATACCGTTACCCTTGAAGTCATGATCGTCCAGCATCACGACTGTGGGGGTTGCGGTCACCGGAGCATCGTTGTCCACGCCCCAAAGGTCAGAGTCAAACGGCACGTAACAGGTCGGGCTGTAAGTGTTGCCAGCGTTATCGGTCACGTCCTGGGACACGCAGATCTCCATGGTGGGATCGATGAGCGCATTGCCCGGCAGAACGTCCAACAGATAGTCGGGGTCGTCCACGTCCGCAACGGTGAAGTTCACCTGCAGGGTGGCGCCCAGCGACTCACTGGCCCCATACCCGTAAGCCTGGAGATCAAGCAATACAGTAACGTTATCGTTTATCCGATCCAGATCATACTTGGCAGTGAGGATGTCCCCGACGCTGACCTTCTGCACGGTACCGCTGGTTATATCGGCGACAGAGGAGTTGTCCAGGGTACCCACGGGACGGACGTTGTCGACGAACACCGAGTCGGCGCAGGGAGCCATGGTCATGCTGGTGTTCATGCCGTTGTCCATGGCATAGAACCCGAAGGTCGACTTGGTGGTATCCTCCAAGGTCCACGGCTGCGCAGTCGTGCTATCGGTGACCACGTGATATCCGACCCATATCTCATCCTCGTCGGGATCGGTCAGCTGCAGATCGGAGACCTCAAACTCTCCGTCACGGTCGGTATCTACATAGACGCCGGCCACGTTGTTGCGGATATCGCCCACGTCCTGGCCGGTGGCGTCGGTGTTGTCGAAGCCGAACCACAGGGTATCGCCAATGGCGGCGATGTCATCGGCCACCAGATCGTGGGTGATCCAGCAGGAGGTGTACTGCGACATGATCTCGACCACAGTAGTGTTGTCACAATGGATCATCTCGCCGAAGTTGTCCACAAACTCGTTCAGGGCATTGTCGTACACCGTGGCCTCAAAATCGATATCTTTGTCCACGGCGATCTCGGGACCCAGTACTCCCACATTGCCCGCGCCCACGATCTCGTACTCGCCGTACCACTTCATCGTGTCCGGAGCAGTACCGCGGGCCAAGACCAGCGGGGTGGTCTGGAAGGGGAAGCCGAAATCGGTGAGATCGACGGCCACGCCGCCGTTGGGCGGAATGACGTCGAAAGGAGTCGTGGCCGACGCGTCGAAGGTGAAGAACAGGGTGTCGTTGATGCCGGCGTACAGGCTCTTCGGCGGATTGGCGTGATGCCCGATGGTCACCGTCAGGCTGCCCAGGGGCAAGATCACGTCGACGCTGAGAGGCTCTGCCGGGGGGCCCTCATCCACACCGGTGGTGCAGATGGTGACATTTCCGGCATTATCGGTAACGGTCAGGAAACTATATGTGGAGTCATCATCGATGCTGCCCTCGACGAAATCCCAGAGGACGCCGTACAGCTCCAGATCCACGCCGTGATCGCCGTCCCAGTCATTGAAAGAACCACCCTCCTGCCCGCCTTCATCGACCACCATGGGGTTCTCGGCGGGACCGCCGATTTCGGTGAGATCGCAGACGATCGACAGCAGGTCATCGGTCTCACCGTCGGCAGCGGCATCCCAGCGGACCACCACGCGGTCGCCAGGGTTGGCGATATCCGGATCGCCAAAGTAATCCAGCCAGTTCACCCCACCGAGGTTGATGGCGAAGTCAAAATTGGTGAACGTGCAAACCGGCGCTGCGGTGTCGATGTCCAGTGTGTTGCCGGCGGCGATCATCTCCGGAGTGATATCCGGGTTGCCGGCATCATCGGTGAGGATCGCGGAGACGGTGTTGTCCAGGTTCAACTGGTCCACGGCGGCTCCACCGGCGTCTTCCACCAGGAACTCGCGGGACCAGATGCCGTCGCCGGCGATGTCGTCGCCGTCGTAACCGCCGTCGTTCAGGGGCTCGGCGGCTCCGTAACTGGAACCATAGGCCTGCATGTCCACGGTGACTTCCAGGATGCCGGTGTCGTCCACGGCACCGCAGGCAACCTCCACCTGGACCACATCGCCGATATTGACGGTGTTGGCCGGAGTGGTGGTGTTGTCCTGATCAAGGGCCACCGTGGGCGGCGGGGTTTCTGGAGTAAAATTATCAAAACCATTAAAGTTGCTGTTGTCGGCCACATTCCAGACCTCGACCAGATCCATGTTTCCGATGTGGTCGAAGATCTGCACTACCGCGGACAAACCGGCGGGCAGTTCTACACTATCGTCCTTGCCGGTGTTGCCCGTCCCGTCGGCGATGGTCACCGGGAACGTCCAGTGGCCATTATAGGGAGCAGAAGTATGGGCCAGGTCATAGAATGTTATAGAGGTGGCGTTCAGCAGGGCGGTGACATCGCACTTGATGGCGGCGATCTCGGTGAAGCTGGGCACCTCCTGAGCCACCATGTCCACATTCAGGTTGAGGACATCACCGATATTGACCACGTTGGGCGGCAACAGGGTGTTGTCCGTGTTCCAGGTGAATGTGGGGGCCATGTTGCTGGGCGGGCTGTCGTCGATCTCGCACATCTGGATCTCGGACTCGGCCACATTGCCCACATTATCGATGGCCCGGACGATGAACTTGACCAGATTGCCGTCGGTCACCTCGGATGGCAAAATATTATCCGGGGTGGCGCCGTTGGTCCAATAACGGGCCGCGGCGACGTTGAACATGTCCTTGACGGTGGTCTTGGCCGTGGTCGGATCGCTATTGTCGAAGGTGCAGTAGATCCTCACGCTGGCGATGCCCGATCCACCGTCGGTGATACCGTCCACGCTGACGATGATCTCATCCTTATCCAGCTCGTCCTGCACCTCGTCTCCCGGAGCCTCGCCACCTGTATCCACGAGCTCGGGGTTTTCCAGACCGACGATATTCCGGGTGGTGTAGAAGAACAGGCTATCGCCTTCCGCAGCCAGGGTTCCCTCGGTGAGGATGAAGAAGA
>CBDUWG010000174.1:0-4562 GCA_965370845.1 uncultured bacterium | reverse complement strand
CTTAATGATGGCCTGCGACTTGTTCACCGGCATCCAGCAGCCGTAAACATAGTTTTTGTCCACATTGTCCCATTGGATGAGATCCTTGACTTCCCGGCGGAAAAAGCATCCTTTGCCGGTGAACAGGCCAGCTTGTATCCGCCCTCCGATCTGAAAAGCCACCGCCTTTTCGGGCTTCACGTCTACGTTGCCGCTTTCCCCGTAATCTAACTTTCCGTCCAGATCATAATCGACATTGCTCTGTGGCCAATAAAGATCATTGAAAGTCGGGGTCCTGTATGAGCGCCCAAAGGAGGTGAAAAGGGAAGCGTGGTTTCCAGCCAACCAGGTGATGGTCAGGTTGGGACAGAACTGATCGTCGAATTTCTCATGGTAGTCATATCGACCGGCGAGTCTAAACCGCACATTCCGACGCAATTTCAGCTCTTCCTGAAGGAATATGGCCCCGCGATACAGATCGTGGCAGCCATTCTCCGAGGAATCAAGCCGTCTGTTCTGGATCTCCCCTCCCACCGTCAGTTTATGGGTGCTGGCAAAGGAAAAACTGTCTTGGAGTTCGATTCCGTAAATCCATCGTCTGTGTTTTGCCTCGCTGAAAAAATCAGGGTTTTTATAATCCTGTCGGCTGTAGTTTCGGTAGATGATTGAGCGAAGGCTATTTTCTAAGCCCTGACAGAACTGCAGGGTGATGGCCTGATTCCAGTTTTGATCCTCCTGGCGTGCGTTTGGAGTGGGCATTATGTCCATGCCGGGAACTCCAAGATTTGCATCATAGAAATGTGTTCTGTATGTAATAACCCCCTTTTCGCCCAAGGAACAGCTGAGCTTACCGGTCATATGTCGTCCCTCAAAGTCGCTGTTATCTCTGAAGCCAGCGGATTTGATTGATGAACCCATGAGATTGAGACTAAAACGCTGACCAAACAGTCGAGCAAATCGAGCGGCGATTCTTTCCAGATCGCCATCCCCTTTCTTGTATTTAATATGCGTTAAAGGTCTTTCATAGATGGTTGATCGAGTAATGATGTTGACTACCCCTCCCAGAGCATCTGCCCCGTAAAGAGAAGAAACCGCTCCTCGAACCACCTCTATACTCTGTACATCTTCCAGGGGAATCAGATTCAGATCAAAACCGCCGAGTTGAATATCGTTAATTGGTACACCGTCTATCATAATCAATACCTGTCCGGAAGTGCTGCCGCGCAGGCTCAGACTCGCATTTTGTCCTATGCTCCCATAAGTTCCCACACTGACGCCGGGCAATAGTTTTAGAACATCACCTAGATGTTGAGCAGAGGATTGTTCGATATCGGCGCTGGTCAGAACATCCACATTTGCGTCGCTCTCCCAAAGGGCATGAGGCGTCCTTGTGGCCGTGACCACTATTGGTTGAAGCTGATAGTCGACCTGCCCCCCCACCATTGCGATAGAGGCCTGATCAGAATTCGCCCCCACGGTGGAGGTTGATAGAGCCAAGACCAATGAGAACATCAACGGAAGACGCATAATTCAGTCTCCTAGAACATATCCGATACAGAATATATGAAATTTCTTCGTCACTGGTGTGAGCCAAAATATCTTTTCATAAATATGGTCTACCTGAGAGCATTTGTCAAATGCTTCTCTTTAAGATTGAAAAAAAGAACTTCAGAAAATTACAGCAACCAAATATTTAATATGTGGGATGTGCTTCTACCATTCCATTGAAAAAGCAACCTTTTTGCAAGAAAACGGGCAAAATGCCTTGAGACACTTTGCCCATGAATTATGCGATAAACTACCAGCTGTCAAGAGATAGGAGCGGGTTTTGCTCCACCACCCTTCCTCATTTCATATTGCCCAGGCTTTTGTCAAAGGTACCTACCCGGTTGGAATCTTCGTTCTCCTCAGCTCCCTTTCGTGCTCGCACCAGAAAATAACGGGACTCGATCGGTGGCGATGGGTCCGTCCAATTATCTTCTGTAGTAGAATCTGCGGGAGTTGTGGGCGTAAAGTTAGGATCTAGGTCATCGCTATAAATGCGATATATATCCACCCCACTCTTGGGCGTCCAGGACAGTTGAAAGGTCCCTTCGTCCTTGATGATTTTCAAATCATCTATTGGTCCCATGTATGCTTCCATAATGGTCATATCTTGAACTCCATCGCCGAAGCCATAGGTGGCCATAACAGTATCCCCTTGGGGGCAAAACCTCTGCACGGCATCGTTCATGTAATTGTTGACGTAGATCACGTCCTCGATCCGATCATAAAACAAGCGCATTGCCCCATCTCCTACCCGGATAGGATTAATGCTGTTGTGATAAACAGTGTCGGCGTAAATATCGTAAGTATACAGAAATCCGTTGACAAAATCGCCCCAGTCGCATAGATAAACCCGGCCGTCCGTCGTGACGATGATATCTCCGGGAGCTCCGCCAATTTCCACGGTGTCCACCACAGCTGGCCCACCATCGGGGCCGGCCCAGCGGTCAATAATGCAGATCTTTCCGGCTTCGCTGATATAATCGCCGGTGCAGACAACGTAAACTCTCCCATCCGGTCCCAGAGCAAGATCCTGGGCATTTATGGGTACCGCCAGGGTTGTGGTCACCGTATCGGCGCTGACGTCGATGACGGAAACTGATGAGGCATCGTATTTCGCCAGAGAGGTGTCCACACCGGAGTTGGTCACAAAGGCAGTGTCTCCCAACACCAGAACTCCCTGAGGTCTTGGTCCCACGGGGATGTCTCTGACTATGATACCGCTCTCTAGATCCACCACAGATACCGTGTTGAGCAACCAATTGGTCACATATGCCCGTTCGTCGCTAACGAAGTCCATGAACCAGGGATTGCTTGTATCAGCCAGAGCAATTTTTTTCTCCACCTGGTCAAAGAGAGGATTGATGATCATGATCTCCGGCGGATCGGAATTGACCACGTAGATCCTTTTCTGGTGAGCGATCACCTGATTGGGAACATCACCCAGGGCCAAAACACCGTTGGTGATCTGGCTGTTTTCCAGGTTCATCTTAGAAAGTGTTTTGGCCGACCCATTCATCACGTAGAGAGTTCTGGGGACATCAGCACCGTTTGCATTTGAAATGGCAGCAGCCAAGACGAAAATGGCCATCGCGGACATCATCTTCATCATTATGCCTTTCATGCTCATCCTCCTTTGGCGGCAATGATCATTTTCCGTGTCCTAAGTACAATGTCGGATTTATCGAGAATTTAAGGCCAACCGAGCGATCTGCATTTTCTCGATCTATAATCATCACCTCCCCTTTTTGTTCCAATGGACTTTAACGGATGAGTGTCATTTTAAGCGTCTCCGTCAAACTGCCGATTTTCAGACGATAGAAATATATACCACTGCTCACGGGCCTGCCGTTAAAGTCCGTTCCATCCCACTTTATGTGCTGTTGACCGGCATTCCTGATTCCGTCGATGAGAATCCTCACCTCCTGTCCCAAAAGATTGAATACAGTGAGTTTGATGGATTCTCTACTTGGAACAAAATACTGAATGGTGGTTTCAGCATTAAAGGGGTTGGGGTAATTCTGCCCGAGTTCAAACGCAACGGGCTGAACCATTGGATTCTCTTCATTCACCAGCGTCGTGAAGGAGCTGTTCACAGCCACGATGGCGTCCAGGTCGAAATCGCCATTGTACAAACCTTCCTGATAGATGTCGCCCAGATCAGTGATTCTAACATAAGTCGCCCATTCCAGCCCCAAATCTGCTAAATCAAACTGATCCCCACCGGACACCGTGGGATCTGTGGGATTGAGGTTGTCGTCCGTGGGAGTTACCCCGGCTAATCCAGACATGTCTGTGGTGTCGTGGGGGAATTGATACCAGTTTTGTCCATTTTGACTGACGGACACGATGCCCGCCTCCATGAACACCGGACCGAAAATGGAGATGAACGCATTTTCAAATACGGTAAAATCCACGCCATGGCCATCGACGATGGCATTGTCGATGAACCTGAGGATGATTTCGCCTCCGTGTCCCAGGGATAAGAGCTCCTCTGGCTTGCAGCTTGGACTGTTAGGATTTATGCTCGGATCGGGATCAGGTGGACCGAGAACGTTATTCGGGAAGTAGTTATACCCGAATTCGCTCCAATTCTCACCGGGCGTGAAACTGACCACCTCGTCTGCCCAGGGATCTGAACTCATGATCGGCTCCATGATGGCCATATCTTGAGCTCCCTCTCCAAAATTGTACGTTGCCAGCACAGTATCCGCATCTACATCAAACTTCTGGACTGTGTCATCGCTAAAATTTGATATCCAAAGGGCATCTTCTTGTCCATCATATAACAGGCGCATAGCACCATAGCCTACCTGTACAGGATTATCCACACCGCGAATAACGGTATCTGCATAAGCATCATACACGTAAAGATGACCATAAGGCTCTGTGCCAAAGGAAGTACAATAACCCTTCCCAGAAGGGGTAATTATGATGTCTCCAGGCGTGCCCCCTATTTCGATGGTGTCCACCACTGCCGCTGTCCAATCGGGGCCGGCCCAGCGGTCGATGACCACGATACGGCCGGGAATATCGTC
>CBDUWG010000173.1:0-4584 GCA_965370845.1 uncultured bacterium | reverse complement strand
CTGCCATCAAGGCATACAATCAGGCTGTTGCCATAGATAGCACTTACATGCAGGGGTACTATAGACTGGGTCTGCTGTACAAGGATGATGGACAGTACCAGAAAGCCATCGGGGCATATCAACGGGTCGTTGGCTCGAGCTCCAAGCTGGCCACGGATAGTCGCGATCGTCTGGCCGTGGTGTACAACGCCGTAGGTCGCTATGCCGATGCTGTTTCCGCGGTCAAAGAGTATTTAGAGGTGAAGCCTGGTGACGCTAAAGCTCTGATGGCGTGGGGTGAGGCCTATGAGGGACTCGGCCAGGTTCAGAAAGCCATCGAGGCATACACTGGTGCCTCAAAAGATGGCAAATGGTCCCAATACGCCACTTATAAGATCGATGAGCTGAAGAAATCCACGGAGGAGGAATAGCACCTTCTTCGAGATCCTCACGGATATTGAGGACAACAGAACAGTCAAAAGCCGCAGGACACGTTCATCTGTTTCTGCGGTTTTTTGTTAAGGGAAGGATGAGTCGACATGATGGAGATGCCATGATGAGCACCGAAACGAAAAGCTTTCTTATTGTTTTGTTTTTGCTGTTTTTCTGCTGGGAGTGTGCTCAGCACCCGGCCCTTGACCTGGGTCTCGGACCTGTGCGCGGACCAGAGGATATCGTGGAGAGAATCAATAAAAATGCCAGTTGTCTCCACAGCCTGCGGGCAGAAGCCCGTCTTTTCTCACCACATATCCCGCAGAGCCGTTTGGCCAAGGCCACGGTGCTCTTCGCCGAGCAAGGCCGTTACAGGGTCACATTCAGCGCTTTGTTCGGCATGACCGCAGCCGTGATGACCGTTCGCCAGAAAGAGGTCAGCATCTATATGCCCCTGGCAAATCGACTCTATGAGGGCCAGTTTACTTCCCAGGAGATAGATCAAGTACTGGGTATTAACATGAGTCTTACGGATATGATGGCGGTCATGGTCGGTGCGGTCAGGTTACCACCAGTTTCCCACCTCCTGGACTATCGGAAGACAGACGCCGGGTATACCCTGAGCTTTCTGTGTGATGGCGGACATAAAGAGGTCCAGGTTGCTGAAGACGGTTTGAGAGTCCTGGAAGTGGTCTATTTCGATGCCCGGAATCAGACTTTTTTGATCAAGACTTTTCGGGATCACCGGGTGATGGGTGGGATCGTACGGCCAGGCGAGATCAGTTTGGTTTTTCCCACCAGGGGAGAAGAGCTGAAAGTGATCTTCACTCGCCAGGAAGTGAACCTGCTGATTAGTGATCAGCAATTCTGGTTGGATGTTCCCACCTCGGTGGAGCGCATACGTCTGCCCTTTGAATAGAGTTGACATCTCTGCCGGAATGTGTTAATTTGGGGGAAACTCGAAAAACGGCAAGTTTTTTGTTTTTTTAAGGCGCATTTTCGCCCCATGGGAGGGCCGATGCCAGGGCTCTCGGTGATTCTGATCACGCACAACGAGGAGGCTAACATCGAAGCTTGCCTCCGCAGCGTTCAGTGGGCTGATGAGATCGTAATTGTAGATTCTTACAGCCAGGACAAGACGGTTTCCATCTGCCGGCGTTTCACCGAAAAGTGTGACCAGATCCGGTGGATGGGTTTCGGGAAGATGAAAAATGCCGCCTTGGACAGGGCAACCGAAGAGTGGGTATTGTCCATCGATGCCGACGAGCGAGTAACCCCGGAGCTGGCCCGGGAGATCCGGCAGGCCATCGAGGAGGCCGGCAACAAGGTGGGTTTCTGTGTACCTCGCCGAGCCTGGTTTCTGGGCAAATGGATCCGACATTGTGGCTGGTACCCGGGGCACGTTCTGAGGCTCTTTCGCCGGGATGCCGGACGGTTCCAGGAAAAAAGGGTCCATGAAGGGGTGCTCGTTCAGGGATCCACAGGGGTTCTGAAGCACGATCTTCTGCACTATACTGATCGAGATCTGGCTCACTACTTCGATAAATTCCATCGCTACACAACGTTAGCAGCTCAAGACCTCTATCAGGTGGGGCGACGGGCCAGGCCTGGTGACCTCATTCTCAGACCCATGGCCATTTTTCTGAAGATGTACTTTATCAGGGCCGGTTTTTTAGATGGTCTGCAGGGTTTGATTCTCTCCGGGCTCTCCGCCGGCTACGTTTTTACCAAGTACGCCAAGCTGTGGGAGCTGGAATTCAAACCGCATTGGAAAGAGGTGCCCAGATGAGCCTTTTCCTGCGCGTGGCGGCTTATATCAGGCCCTACTGGAAGCATCTGACCATCGCTGTCATCTGTACCATTCTGTTCACCGCTTTTAGCGGAGCCACTGTGTGGCTGCTTACGCCGCTGATGAAGACCGTCTTTACCTCAGATGTAGTGACAACCACGAACGAGGGGGTCGATGGGAGCTCCCCGGAATCGACCATCGAGAGCCTTTCCGGTCAGACCCCCGGGCTGGCCAGGCTGAATGATTTATTCAAGGCCAGAACCTATTCCTTGCTGATCGGTAAAAACAAGCTGGACTCATTGAAGCGGTTGTGTTTTGCCATCATGCTGATCATCTTCCTGAAAAACCTGTTTTTCTATCTCCAGGCCTACTTCATGGCCTTCCTCAAACAGGGGATCGTTAAAGACGTTCGAGATGCCCTGTTTCGACATCTCCAGTCCCTCTCCCTGCATTACTTCCACGGCAGAAGAACCGGACAGCTCATCTCCCGGGTAACCAACGACACGGTGGCCCTCCAAGATACCATCAACGTGAGTTTTTCCACCTTGATCCGGGATCCGCTGTTGATCCTGGTGTATTTGACCATCGTGATTCTGATTAACTGGAAGTTGACCCTGGTTGTGCTGGCCGTTTTGCCCTTTAGCCTATTGGTTATATCCAAGATTGGCCGAAAATTGCGCAAATACAGTGTTCGATCCCTGGAGAAAATGGGTGATATCACCTCCATACTTCAGGAAACCTTTTCCGGAATCCGGGTGGTCAAGGCCTTTGGGATGGAAAAGGTGGAGATTAGCAAATTCACAAGCGAGACCGGACGTTACTTCAGAACCATGCTGAAGATGGTACGGGTGCGAACTCTGGCGGGCCCGGTAAACGAATTTCTGGGCACTGCTGCCGGGGTGGTGGTGCTGTGGTATGGAGGACAGCAGGTGCTGCGAGGAGAGATGATGGCGCCGGAGGACTTCATGACCTATGTCTTCGCCATCTTTTTGCTGATGCAACCCATAAAAAGCCTGGCCAAGGTCCACAGCCAGATTCAGCAGGGTTTGGCGGCTGCCCAGCGCATTTTTGCCGTGCTGGACACCGTGCCCAGGATTCAGGAATCCTCAGCTGCCGTGGACGTGATAGACTTTCGGGATTCCATCCGCTTTCGGGATTTGGTTTTTCAGTATGACACGGGAGAACGGGTTCTGGATCACATCGATGTAGAGATCCATCAGGGTGAGATAGTGGCTCTGGTGGGGGCCAGCGGTGTGGGCAAATCGACCCTGGCCGATCTTCTGCCCCGGTTCTATGATCCTCAAGAGGGAGCCGTGGAGTTGGACGGCGTGGACCTTCGCCATATTACCATCTCCTCCCTGCGCGGGTTGCTGGGCATCGTCACCCAGGAAACTATCCTGTTCAACGATACTGTTTTCAACAACATCGCTTATGGCTCAGAGAAGGCCACCCGCAAGCTGGTGGAGGGAGCGGCCGGAGCGGCCAACGCTGACGAGTTCATCCTGGGACTGAGTGAGGGATATGAGACGTTTATCGGGGACAGGGGTGCCAAACTCTCCGGCGGCCAGCGCCAGAGGATCGCCATTGCCCGGGCCCTGCTCAAAGACCCGAAAATTCTCATTTTGGACGAGGCCACCTCCGCCCTGGACAGCGAGTCGGAGATTTTGGTTCAGCAAGCCCTGGAGAGGCTGATGAAGGATCGCACCACTTTGGTCATCGCCCATCGGCTGTCCACGGTTCAAAACGCCGACCGCATTGTGGTTTTAGAGAAAGGAACCGTTGTTCAAGAGGGCAGCCATGAAGATCTCATTCGCCAAGAGGGCGTCTATAAGAAGCTTTATAAACTGCAGTTTCAACAGATGTCTTTGGAATCAAGCCCATGAGGCTGAAATCTCTGGAAAAAAAGGGCAAGAAAATCGCCCTGGCTCTTCTCCGTCCCCTGCTGGGTGGCAGCCCTTTGGACCGGGAGGTTCTGGCGGAACGCCAGCTAAAGCGAGTTCTGGTGGTTCGCCAGGATGAACGATTGGGGAACGTGATTCTGACCACCCCCTTTTTAGAGGCCCTGCGGAGAATTTTGCCCCGCGCCCGCATATCCGCTTTGGTCAGCAGCCGTTTCGCCGATGTGCTTCGCGGCAACCCCGCTGTAGACGAGATCATCTCCTTTGACAAACGACAGTTCATCCGTCATCCTTGGCGATTTGCCATTTTTCTTCGAAAGATGCGCAGGAAAGCCTTTGACCTGGCCATCGACTGCGGTCCCGTTGATGGTCTCTCTTTGAATAACGCCCTGATGACCTATCTGTGTGGAGCTCCGCTGCGTCTGGGATACCTTCGCGGCGAAAGCCCTCTTTTCCTGAATCTGCTGGTTGGGCGAGGTAAAGAGG
>CBDUWG010000172.1:0-4600 GCA_965370845.1 uncultured bacterium | reverse complement strand
CACCGCCGTGCCAGGCATCATCTGCAGAAGGGAAGAGTGGTTATCCTGGTGGGGGGGACGGGAAAGCCATATTTCAGCACAGATACAGCAGCAGCCCTTCGCGCTGTGGAATTGGGTGTCGAGGTCCTCTTGAAGGCCACCAAGGTGGATGGCATTTTCGATGACGATCCTGTTGGCCATCCCGGGGCGCAGCACTTCCCATGCATTTCATATATGGAGATTATCAACCGCCGCTTGCGGGTGATGGACACCACGGCGGTGGTTCTATGTATGGAGAATAAAGTACCCATTATCGTTTTTAACATGACCGAGCAGGGTAACCTCAGGCGAGTTCTCCTGGGACAAAAAGTGGGTTCATTGGTCAAGGAGGAGTGCTGATGGTCAAAGAGCTTTTTGTAGAAACCGAGAAGAGGATGAAAAAGGCAATTCAGGCCAGCCAGCATGAGCTAGCTATGATTCGCACAGCGAAGGCCACGACATCATTGCTGGACGGTATTAAAGTGGATTATTACGGTACATCCGTACCCATCAATCAGGTGGCGGTGCTTAGCGTTCCAGAGCCGCGGATGCTTGTCGTGCAGCCCTGGGAGAAGAACATGATTGGGGAGATCGAAAAAGCGCTGCTGAAGTCGGATTTGGGCTTGACCCCGAACAGCGATGGCACCGTCATTCGGCTGCCCATTCCGACCCTTACCCAGGAGCGAAGGGGTGAATTGGTGAAGGTGATCCATCGGCTGGCGGAGGAGGGCCGGGTGGCCATCCGCAATGTCCGCAGGGATGCCAATGACAAGCTGCGCGATGCCGAAAAGGCCGGTGATCTTCCTCAGGATGACAGCAAGAGAGCCCAGGAGCATATTCAGGAGCTTACCGACAAACATACCAAGCTGATCGACGAGATATTAGAAGCGAAAGAGAAGGAGGTCATGGAGGTCTAGACTCCCGGGTGGTGGAGTGGGCCATCCCGAAGATAAACCCCCCTGTTTCCCTCTCACAAGGACCGCATTTTCTGCAGATCAGATTTTGCCCGGCAAGAGCTCGCTCGAACGTTCCCGCTGTTGCCAGCCGAGTTCCGGCTCCTCCTAAAAAGCTATAATCTCTCCATACCCATCGGCTCGATGGTTTCCCCCCTCATCAGGCGTCATCTACATCCCTTGAGGTGCTATGGTGACTGATAACTTATCCCAGCTTAAAGATAAGATTTTAGAGACCGGAAGTCTGCCCAGGCATATCGCCATCATCATGGATGGAAATGGAAGATGGGCGCGACAGAGAAGACTCCCTCGGATTGCCGGCCATCGAGAGGGCATTAACTCGGTGCGGGAGGTGGTTCGTGTCACGGGTGAGCTGGGGGTCGATGTACTGACCCTGTATGTTTTTTCTGCCGAGAACTGGAGAAGACCAAAGCGGGAGATCGGAGCGTTGATGCGGTTGCTGCGGGAAACTACCAGGAGGGAGATCGAAGATCTGATGCGGAATAAGGTGAGGCTGGCGATCATTGGAAGATTGCAGGATGTGGCTCCCGCGGCCCGTCAGGTTTTGACGGATGCTGTGCAGGCGACTGCGCAAAACACGGGTCTTCTGCTGAACCTGGCCATCAACTATGGCGGACGAACCGAGTTGATAGATGCCGTCCGGGGGCTTGTCCGGGACGTCCGGGAAGGCGATGTATCCCCAGAGGCCATAGACGAGAAGGTCTTTGAGAAATACCTGTACACCGGGCAACTGCCCGACCCCGATCTGCTGATACGCACCAGCGGCGAGATGAGAATCAGCAACTTCCTGCTGTGGCAGATAGCCTACACGGAGATCTATGTGACCGATGTGCTCTGGCCTGACTTCCGCCGAGAGCACCTCTATCAGGCCATTCTGGATTACCAGGATCGGGAACGCCGGTTTGGAGGCGTCTGAATTTGGATTCCAACCGAGATGCGGGTAAGACAAAAGGTTCAGCGTTTCTATCCAGGACTTTGGTGGGGGCGGTGGGTATACCATTTCTGGTATGTATGGTGCTGAAGGGTGAGCTTTTTCTTCTCGTTCTGGTAGATCTGATCATCGTCTTGGGCCTCTGGGAGTTCTACCGCATGCTTGAGGTCAAGGGAATTTGTCCCTTTAGGTCGTTGGGAATTGGGGGCGGGCTTTTATTATCCTGGCAACTCTATTTTGAAACTGGCGTCGGGAATGAAGTTATCATCACCCTTATTCTTCTGGTTATCATGGTCGCGGAGCTGGCCAGGAGGAGGCAGCGGAATTCGATTCTGCACATCGCGGCTACCATCCTGGGGGTTTTTTATGTGGGCTGGCTGAGCAGTCACTTCATCCTCTTGCGGGAGCTGCCCCGGCTGGTGGGGGTTGATTATAGCGCCGGGGGATGGTATCTGCTGGCCATATTTATCATTACCTGGATTTGTGACACCGGGGCATACGGGGTGGGCCGGGCCTTTGGAAGACACCTGCTGCTGCCCCGGGTGAGCCCCAAAAAGACGGTGGAGGGTGCCATCGGGGGATTGGCCTCAGCGCTGCTGGCCGGCTTGGTGCTGGGAGGCGTTTTCCTGAAAGATCTTCTGCCCCTGCGGCATTTCGTCATCATAGCCATCATCGTCGGCACCATCGGCCAGATCGGGGACCTGGTGGAGTCTCTGCTGAAACGGGATGTGCAGATAAAGGACACCTCACGCCTTCTGCCCGGGCACGGGGGGATTCTAGACCGCTTCGACAGTCTTCTGTTCATCGTCCCGGTCACCTACTGGTACTTGAAAATAATAGTTTTTTAAGATGATTAAGAATAAGTTTGATCATCTCATATAGCGCAATTTTACTCCTGTCAATATTCTCTTCGGCAGTGATAACACCGTGGACAGTGTTTCCATGAGAAGAATACCATCGTATTATCGGGAGACGCGATGGCAGCCCGGCAAAATGATCCTCAGGTAAAAATCCGCGACTACGATCCCAAGAGAGACAGATCAGCCGTTCACCGTATCTGGCTGGAGACCGGCTGGCTGGAGAAGGGCAAGGAAAGGGCCATGGACCTTCTCGTGGAGTGCGGTCGCGCCCTGGTTGCCGAGATCGGCGGCAAGGCGGAGTGTTTGGTCACCTCTGCGCCGGGGATCATTCGTTACCTTGAGGAGGATCTCCCGTTTTCCGGCCTCACCTGCGTTGCCACCAGCCGGATCGCCCGCAAGCAGGGACTGGCCAAGCAGCTAACGGCCATGACGGTGGCCGCGACCGCCGGCGAGGGAGCCCTGGTCTGTGGCCTGGGGATGTTCGAACAGGGATACTACGACCAGTTTGGCTTCGGCACCGGGGGCTATGAACATATCATCACCTTCGATCCCTCGTCCCTGCGCAGCGGAGTAAAAGCCCGGGTGCCCCGTCGTATCACCAGTGGCGACTGGTCCATGGTGCACGCTTCCCGGCTGGTCCGCGCTCGTGGCCATGGCTCCTGCAACTTCGACCCGCCCGAGATAACCAGGTCGGAGATGCTATGCACAAAAAACGGCTTCGGCCTGGGCTATTGCGACGGCCCAGGGGGCAAGCTCAGCCACCACTTCTGGTGCTGGGTAAGGGGAGTAGAGCAGGGTCCCTACCAGGTGATGTGGATGACATTCCAGACCCGGGAGCAGTTCCTGGAGCTGATGGACCTGATCAGGGGTTTGGGGGATCAGGTGCGTTTGGTGAAGATGCGCGAGCCCCAGGGGATACAGCTTCAAGATCTGATCAGGGAGCCGTTCAAACAACGGCAGGTGAGCGAGAAGTCCAAATTCGAGAGCAGTATGCGCGCCTTAGCCTACTGGCAGATGCGCATATGCGATTTGCCGGGTTGTCTGGAGCGAACGCACCTGAGCGGGGATGAGCTGCGTTTTAACCTGACGCTCAGCGATCCAATCGAGCAATTTCTGAATGATAGCGCTCAGTGGCGTGGCCTCAGTGGAGATTACGTGATTACCCTGGGATCTTCCTCAGGGGCGGAAAAGGGAAAGGATGAAACTTTACCGACCTTGCAGGCATCGGTGGGAGCTTTTACCAGGCTGTGGCTGGGTGTTCGCCCGGCCACCGGATTGGCCACCACCGGTGAGCTCTCCGGTGCGCAGGATCTTCTGGAGCAGCTTGATAAAGTGTTTTGCCTGCCGCAACCCAAGCCAGACTGGGATTTTTAGCGCACATACATTTAGCGCACATACAATCGAGCATTACAATTTCAGATATTGCCTTAGGTGATTAGCATAATTTTCTGGATTTCTTTAGATAAAAGATGTTGGTTAATAGGAGCATAGTAATTTTGAAATAGAGATTCTTGATAATTCCTGTTTTTTCAGATCCGCCAGACGATTCATCGTCAGGCGTTTTTTTTTGCCCACCTACAGGGCAATCTGCGAAAATCATGAACAGCGCTTGTATCTGGTTAAAGATCGCTCAATTCGCTCGTGTTGATCAATTAACATCGCATAGACAACTGGCTCAAAGGGTTTTGCCGGCAGGATTCCCGGTGGCGGAAAGAACGTTCCAGGCGGCCTATTATTTGCTTTGTTTCGTTGATAACATGGTTGCAGGTGTCATCCGGCTTTTTTAATGATATCTACTATCTGGCCTGAAGGAGGCA
>CBDUWG010000171.1:0-4633 GCA_965370845.1 uncultured bacterium | reverse complement strand
CATAGGGGCTCATTCTCTGCTGGCCAGGGTGGCTTCTTATTACCACGATATCGGCAAGCTGGAGAAGCCGGAGTATTTTGTGGAAAATCAGGGCCATGGCAGCAGAAATCCCCACGATCGTCTATCTCCCAGCATGAGCAGCCTGATTCTTGCGGCTCATATTAAAGATGGTGTGGATCTGGCCGCGCGAGCCAGGGTGCCCGGAGCGATCATCGACGTCATCCAACAGCACCATGGTACCTCATTGATGACCTTTTTCTATCAAAAAGCCCTGGATCAGGGGGTGGGGAGGGAAGTTCAGGAAGCTTACCGGTATCCTGGTCCCAAGCCGGAGACCAAGGAGGCAGCCATCGTGATGTTGGCCGATGTGGTGGAGGCCACCTCCAGGACGCTTGAAGAGGCCACACCAAGCCGGCTGAAAGGCATGGTCACTAAGATTATCCAGGAGAAGTTCACAACTGGTGAGCTGGATGATTGCGAACTAACCCTGAGGGATCTGCATAAGATAGGCGAGAGCTTTATCCATAACCTCAGCGGTAGATTCCACCAGCGGATAGAGTATCCTCAAGCTGAGGATGAAAGTCAACAAAAATATCGTCTCCCCAGACGAGCAACTCATCTTGCCGAATCAAAAAATGGGTCACGGTAAATCCGAGAGAACCTTCGTCACCAATGTCCATCCATCAATTGCGGTGGACCAGGGACGGGTGCGCCGGTTGGCATCAGCGGTTCTGGAGAAGGAGAGTTGTGGTAGCGGAAGGGTGAACATTATTCTGGCCACCGACGCCGATCTGACCAAGTTGAACTCCAGATATCTCAGCCGGGATCGCCCGACTGATGTCCTCTCCTTCCCGATGGGGGAGGATAAGTATATCGTTCCGAAAGAGCAGGTCATCGGCGAGATATACATCTCTTTAGATCGGGCACGGCAGCAGGCCCAGGAATACAAGGTGAGTTTGACCAAAGAGGTGGATCGACTCCTGTTCCATGGCCTGCTTCATCTCTGTGGCTACGACCACGAAGATGCTGGCGATGCCCAAAAAATGAGAGCCAGAGAAGAGGAGTTCCTGGAGATATTTCGATGAACATTGGACTTGTCATGCAGCTGTTGGCGTTCGTGCTTTTGTTCGCCTTATCCGCCTTTCTGTCCCGATGTGAGGCAGCCCTTCTGGCTATATCTCGCCGCTGGCTGGAGGAGGAGCGCGAGAAAAGAAAGAAGAACGGGCTTGCCCAAGTTTTAGAGCGTCGGGGGGAGCTTTCGCTGGCCATTCTGTCGGCGCGCTCCTTCGCCAATGTGGGAACTATTTCCCTGGCTGCATTGCTGACGGCACGCCTTTTGGCGGGCCACGATCTGTTGCTCTGGTTTCTGTTGGAAATATTGATCCTTGGGGTGGTGTTTCTGTTTCTGGTGGAAATATTGCCAAAACTGCTTGTTCTGAAACGGGCTTCAGAAGTCTCCACAGGGCTGGTCAGGTCGATGGAGTTGCTGGGCCTGTTTTTCTCTCCTCTGGTCAAGGTTCTTCAGAAGATTGCCGGGGGAAAGATGGTCGAGCTGGCGGCTGAAACGACATTTTCCTTTAAAGCGGGCGATGGCCTCAAGGTGTCCATCGAGACCGGGGAGGACCCGGCGCTGCTGGAGGAGGATGAGCGGGAGATGATTCACAGCATCTTCGAGTTCGGCGAGACCAATGTGAAGGAAGTGATGATTCCGCGCATCGACATGGTCTGTGCTGACTCGAAGTTGTCAGCCCGGCAGGCGCTGGAGCTGATCGTCAAAAGCGGCCACTCCAGGATTCCAGTATTCAAAGACAAGATCGATCATATCGTCGGCCTGCTCTATGCCAAGGATCTTCTTAGGCCCCTTCAGAAGGGCCGACAGGATTTTCAGATTCTTGACCTGGTCAGGGAGGTCTATTTTGTGCCGGAGACCAAGATGATCAACGAGCTCCTGCGGGAATTTCGCAGCAGAAGGATACATATGGCCATCGTTGTGGACGAATATGGTGGCACCGCCGGACTTGTAACTTTGGAGGATCTTCTGGAGGAGATTGTCGGCGAGATTCAGGATGAGTATGACACTGAGGAGAAACTCATCGAGGTTGTGGACAAGCGAACGGTCGAGGTTTCCGCGAAGATAAACCTTGACGATCTTAATGAGGAGCTGGGCCTGGATTTACCTAATGATGAGTTTGACACCTTAGGAGGTTTTATCTACGATCTGGCTGGCGTTGTGCCGAAGAAAGGGGCCAGGCTAAAGTATAAAGATCTCCAGTTTGTCATCCAGGAAGTCCGAGGCCAACGCGTTTCCAAGGTGAAGATCGTCAAAAGGAGGAGCGAGAAAGAGGGAAAAGAGAAGGGGGAATGAGCTTTCAGCCTGAGATTTAAGGGCGGCAGAGAAAAAGAACTTGACTTCCCCGGGCCGCTCGGCTATATTCAAGCTGAATCGTTAAAAAACGACGCGGGGTGGAGCAGTCAGGTAGCTCGTTGGGCTCATAACCCAAAGGTCGCTGGTTCAAATCCAGCCCCCGCTACCAAATAGAAAGGGCTCTCTGTTGAGAGCCCTTTTTGCATCCATCTGCTCAAATTTGTCTTCACAATGGTCTGAGCGGCTGCTTTCTCCAGGCGAATCCTCTGGATAAATTGATGTAAAGTCTCGCCCACCATGGCCCGGAATATTCGATGAAAGTGGAACCGGGAGAAATTGGCGACTTCAGCCAGGTTTTCCAGAGAGAGATCTTGGACGATATTTACCTCGATGTAATCCATGACCCGGTTGATGCGGGAGATATATTCCTCCCGCAGATATTTTTGTTTGCTGTTGTTCGATAGGGTTTTCGTCACCTTAGATCTCTTTTGAGCTTTGAGCTGCGCGGTGCAGTGCATTGTTAGGCAGATCTTTATAGCTTTATTTTATTCATAATGTTACTAAACCGCGTATTACTTATCGGATGATTCGCAATCACTTTCCCATCATATACAATGCCAAAAGTTCCGAACGCACAGGGGTTGTTTTGGGCTTCCTGATAATTTTTTAGATGGATTATATTTGCTTTTATCCCGTATGTTTTCTCTGCAGTCTCACTTATTTCTTTAACATTTTTTACTGTGTAAGGACATTGATCTGCTCTAATTATTGTCAAGCCTTGGCAATATTTGCTTAGCCTTTTCTCCCAATCTCCTTTGAATTTCGGTGTGGGCGTGCTTTTTTTAAATTTATTCACAAGCAGCTCAAAATCAGGTAAAGCCTTATCTACAAGCTCGAAGGCATTTTTAATAAACAATTCCTTACCGGCCATAAAGGAACCTTTGCGTGTGACCACTGCGACACCATGCATATTTTCCTTTAGGGCATCTTTTAAGCATTCATCCACTAAAAGCGAAGCATAACCTTTCCCCTTGTAAGCACGTTTAAAACCAGCAAAGATACAGTGAATGAACATGTATCCGCTTGCTTCAACCGGTCTCCAGCAATATTCACCTGGAATGTATTCGATCATACCCTGCGGTCCATCTTTATCTGAGTACAATGTTTTTATTTTCAGACCTTCTTGAAAACGGTCTTTTAACCACCCGATCTTTTCTTTATATCCCGCTCTCTTAATATTCTTGTACCCGCAGATTCCGTATTCAAGAATATTGTCTGCATTTGTATCAATTACAGCTATGGGGTCCACTGTTTATCACTCCGCCAAATTTTGTCGTCGAAAACAGACGGTTTTATTTAGCACCATAGTTCAGACTTTCACCTGGTGATGATACTTATACAGATGTTGCCGAGCGCTTACCAGGTTTCGCTCGATACGGTTCAATGGCTCGCGGCTCACCATAGAAGGTTTCAGATTCTCAAGGTGTCCGCCTTGAATGGCTCAAAACTCAGGAAGTCAGCGTGATGGACGATGATCGACTCTGTCGTCCTCTTTCCCAGATCCCCTTCCTTCGAGTGGGTCGCTATCATATGGCAAACTTCGTCCGGCAACCCGAACCTCATCGCCAACCCGACTCCTGTGAATGGATGCTTGAGCAACTCTCCCCTGGTACCGACAACTACCTCTCCCTCTTCCTGAGTATATTCTATCAGCTTGCCAACATCTATCAGAATCGCTCCTGATATCAAGTGGTCCTTATTAATGGGTAATTTCTCTCCGAAGAACCTCTCCATCACCTTTGCAGCCTCTACCGCGATGTGAACGACTGCCCTCTTATGCTCCATGAAGGTTACTTTACAGTCCTCGATCAGAAGAGTGAAGGGGATTTCCAGCAGATCCTCCGGGCTCAAGACGCTCTGCTGCAATGCATATTCCCAAACCCGGTAGACTTTCTCCTTCAGATCGGCATCCTTGATCCATTCGATTTCCGGCCAGATTTCCTTGAGTCTGTCTCGCATAACCCCACCTCCGGCTCCATTGGTTTTTGACGGACAGGACTTGTGTAAGTTCGGATTAATTAAAAAGTTTCACTCTGTTTTTATTCTTTGAATATATCACTATACAGCCAGCTGCTCCGATCCAAATTCCTGGTGGACAAAGCATGAATGGCAATAGGAAAAAACAATGCGTTTAAAATTCGGGCAGTTGGTTTGGTTATTTTTTAAATACGCCAATTCCTGAGTTATCATCTGATAACGTATAAATTG
>CBDUWG010000170.1:0-4645 GCA_965370845.1 uncultured bacterium | reverse complement strand
CGAGTCTCAATCTTTGAATTGTTTTTGCCCTTAACCAGGATCAAGGATCGGTTTTTCTTGCCTTGCACATAAAAAAGGCCCGTCCGTATATCCGGACGGGCCCTCATCATTTCAGCTTTCCTCAACCAGCTACTTCAGCAGAACCATCTTGCGCACATCGATGAAATCGCCCGCCTTCAGCCGGTAGAAGTAGATGCCCGAGCCGAGTTCCCTGCCATAGCTGTCCGTCCCAAACCAGCGGACCGTGTATTTGCCGGCAGCGCGCTGGCCATCCACCAGGGTATAGATCTCCTGGCCTAACACGTTGTAGATGGACAGTTGCACCCGACAGTCCTGGGGAACCTGATACTGGATGTCCGTCTCCGGGTTGAACGGGTTGGGGTAGTTCTGGAACAGGGCGTATTCCGTGGGCAGCGAGGCCGTGGGGACGGTCCACTCCTCCACGAAGTTGATAGCAGGATTGGGGATTACAGTGTCGTCAGTGGAATCGGAGAAGCAGAAGAACATCTCACCCTGCTCATAGGCCACTTCATGGAGATCGCTCTCACCATAGTAGTGACCAAGGTTGACACCGGTGCTGTCAAAAACGCGGACGAAAATAAAATCTCCATCGGCCGGAACACCACCCTTGTTGCCGGAGAAAGTCTGCAGCTCCGTCTTGAACAGACCCAGGCCAGGATTGTATCCTGCGGGCATGGTTAGAGTAACCAGCAGGCTGTCATCTCCCGTGGGGCTGCCGGTGCTATCCATGGGAGATAAGAGGTCATCTGGCCCCGTCCAGAGGATCTGCACCAGGTCGCCGTCTTCCAGCATGTTTCCGTCGTTATCCGTCAGGGGATACTCGGCCATGGACGAGTCCAAACCGCCGTAGATCTTGACGGTCCGGTACCAGGGAACACGGGTGTCGGCGTCGAAGACGCTGTCCGGGAAACTGTAGAACTCCTCGTTGAATTCCCACTGCAGCTCGTTATTCTCCGACTCGCCGTACCTCAGGGGCTCGGAGCCCTACCCAATTGTGCTGGCTTCGAACACCCTTAGGTAGAGATAGTCCCCCTGTGCCGGATAGCCACCCTTGGTGTGGTTCTCATAGGTGTAAAGACCATACTTGTAACGACCGGTTCCAATACCCGCATAGCCCTCGCCGATGCCCCAGGTAGCCAGCAGGCTGTCGTCGCCGGTGGGCATGCCGGTGAGTGCATCCATCTCGTCCGCCTGGGTGTCCAAACCCGCCCAGATGAGCTGGACCACATCGTCGTCGTGAAGCCGAAGCCCGTAAATGTCCACCAGGGGCCAGTAGCTTATCAGTACAGGATCATAACCACCGTAGATGGTGAAATCCCGCACATCCGATGGCGGAAACTGTGTGTCGCAATCCACCGCGTCGCCGTAGAAGACGCTTAAAGACTCACCGATGACGTAGTTCACGACGTAGGTGGGGCTATCGCCATAATAGGTGGCTGCCAGGACGTTGGGGTCGTTGAACAGGCGCACGTAAACCGTATCGCCCTGGGCAGGACGGCCGTGGCTGCTGATGTCAAAACTGGCCGTGAATCTCCTGAAAACACCGGTGCCGGTTGAGGGGTACATCCCCTCGTTCACCCCCCAGCTTTCGATGAACTCATCGTCGCCCCCGGGCATGCGGGAAACGGCATCGGGGGGCTTTATCATCCCATCAGGACCCGCCCAGGCGAGCTGAGCCAAATCATCATCCAATAGATCGGCATCGGGGTCCTTCAATTTATCTGTCTGGTTGGTGGCAGGATCGATACCCCCGATGACCTTGAAGAACTGCCCATAGATCTGGCTGGCAGTGGTCGGTCCATTGGGATCGTTGGGCATCTGGGCAAAAAAGGCTTCAGTTATGATTCCGGTCACCTCATATAAATCGCTGTCCCCGTAAAAAGTGGCCCACCTTAAATCAGAACCGTTAAAGATTCTCAGGTAAATTCTATCTCCGGGAATGGGCAGGCGCTGATTCCCCAAGGAGTCAAGCTCACCAGGACTCCATGTGGCAACAGTCACAAAGACGTTCGCCCAGGAAATGACGCTTCCCATGATGAAAACGTCATCGCCGGTGGGCAGTCCATTGCTCGGGCTGCCCACGGACAGAACCGGCGGATCGATGGCCCCGTCGGGGCCGGCCCACATGATCAGACAGGTATCTCCATCCTCCAGGTTTATCAGGTTCTCATCCTTCAGGTCCCAGTATCCCCCTATGCCATCCATGCCCGCATAAATATATGCGTAGCTGGGCTTGGGAGATTGAGCCAGGGCCACATTGGCTGCCACCAGAATCAGTGACAGGAAAAGCACCCATCCGATCGCTTTTCTGCTCATCTCAACACCCTCCTTTTCAGAATTTTTTCAGCCTCTCCTTTTGCCAAATAACAGCCGCACAAAATCTCCCGCTAAGAGATCAAATCCTCTGCTGAATTTCTCACCTCCTCTTCAGATACAGATTATAGAGGTCATTTTAAGGTAGTTTATAATAGCATATACTCTTAGCATTGTCAAGCCTTTTTTGCCCCCGGCAGGCAAAAAAACAGCGCCCTCCCCGAAGGGAAGGCGCTGTCTTGAAACTTAGCGCAGGTGTCTGGTTACTTCAGCAGAACCATCTTCTTCACGGCCTTGAAATCGCCGGCATTCAGGGTGCAGAAATACACACCACTGGCCATATCCTTGGCATCCCAACGCACGGTGTAGAAGTTGGCCTTCTGATCGGCATCCACCAAGCTGGCCACTTCGGCGCCCAGAACATTGTAGACCTTCAGGGTCACACGCGCGTCCTTGGGAACGTCGTACTTGATGTCGGTGTATGGGTTGAACGGGTTGGGATAGTTCTGATGCAGGGCAAAGAGAGTGGGCATATGAACCGTCGGGGTCCCCGCCACGGGGGTCTCGTTGGCCACCATCTCCACACCGTCCAGATCCACGGTGATCAGGCTGTAGTAGTAGGTGACTCCATTGGTCAGGCCTCTGTCCACGTAGGTGTAAGTCTGCTCGGTGGTGGAATTGCCGGCACCGGGGATGACCTTCTGGTTGACCCTCTCCCCGTCCCTCTCGATGTGGAACCCGAAGCAGTCGGTCTCGGTGGCCGTCTTCCACTCCAACAGAACCTCGCCGTCCCTGCCGATGGCGTCAAAGGACATCAGCTCCACGGGCAGCGGGGTGTCGGTGTAGCCAGCGCCTGGGTCGCCGGGGAACAGGCAGAAAAAGCTCTCGCCATTCACTCCGACAGTAGTATAGAGCTGGGAATCACCATAATAGTTCTCGGTGGTGATCCCACCCTGGGGACCATCGAAGATCCGGCAGTAAAGAACGCCGCCGACCTGTGCGGTTGTAACGTTGAAGGTCAGAAATAATTGGCCCCAGGAGACAGGTCCCTCAATGTTCAGAAAGTCGTCACCACCGGGAATGGCGGCTCCTTTGGCCAGCACGGGCGGATCAATTACACCATTGGGGCCAACCCAGATGCACTGACTCAGATCGCCGTCCGCCAGAGGAACACCGAGGAAATCGTAAAGATACCAGTATCCGCCCACGCCATCCTGGCCGCCGTAGGCGTAGCCATAGTTGTCACCATAAGCGTTGCCGGCCATGAGAGCGCCCAGCAGAACGGTCAACAGAATAATCTTCTTCATCCTTTTACTCCCTCCTTTCGGGGGAAAACAGCTAACATCATTCGACGAGAAAAACATTGGTTGTTCGCACAACCACCTGCAAAAATCGCCCTTTCATCACCCCCTTTTCAGAAACTGTGTCAGAAAACCGGTAAAACTCAGAAAATCGGCTAAGTTAAAGTATCGAGGGCCAGAGAGATCTTATCTGGTCCTCTTGTTCTCCACTGTCTTCTCCGGGGCCAGGCTTTTGTTGGTGCTTGAGCCGAGGAAACGCTTCATGCGTCCGGGAACCTGCTGACTTGCGCGACTCTTGCTCTCCCTGCTCAGCCCAGCCTTGCTGCCGGACGGGGGCGGAACCGGGTAGACCCACTGGTCATCGGTGAAGGAATGTCCGGCCATCACCTCGAGGATGTAACCCTGCCCGGGCTCCAAGATCGTAAAGACCTGCCAGCCGCCAACATTCCTGTACCAGGCCGTAGTCCAGTTCGAGCCATCCCATTTGTTTATCTTGTCAGAACCGGCAGCTCCCATAGCGCCGGTAAATCCACTGGCCAATAACCCGGCGTCATCCAGATCGACGTTATAGGGAAAGGCACTTGACACATAATTAATGGAAGCTCCCGGGAGGATAGGAATGTAACGAGTCACGCCGCACACGGAGCCGGTCATGGTCAAGGTCACTGCTGAATGGCCTGTTGCGATCTCGATCCAGTAAGATCTGTCGGCCTCGATCGTGGTCAGCGTGCCCTGCCAGCCGCCAACAGTCCTGTACCAGGCCGTAAGCCAGCTTGCACCATCCGGGGAATAGTTAACTTTATCAGAACCGGCAGCCCCCATAGCGCCGGTGAGCTGACAGCCAGTGCCCATGGAGTCGGCAAACACAGCCTGGATGCTGGTGTCATGGGGAAGAAGCGGCCAACCGACCAAATTAAAGCCAGCTCCAAAAGCCGTGGCAGCTCCGATCAAGGTTGCCAACACAACCACGAGAGAAATTTTCACCTTCATTTATCTCCTCCTCCTGTAAA
>CBDUWG010000169.1:0-4645 GCA_965370845.1 uncultured bacterium | reverse complement strand
CCGCGACAAGTGTGGCTACCAGATCACCGGGCATCGGCTGGAGTTCATCGGGATATGTCCCCGGTGTCAGGATGAGGGAGGGGGACATGAGGCCGCTTAGTCTCTCTGGTTGTGTTTTTGTGATGGGAGGGGACTTATCACCTCTGGTTCGCGCTTCGATCGATCCGGGTTCTGTAACCCTTTGAAGCTCTGTCAATTTGTCGGGAACGTAAAATGTTTGAGATTCTTTCAACCATTGGTCTGGAATTCTGGTACGTCCTCAGCGAGATGGCTCCCTATCTGTTGTTTGGGTTCTTCGTCGCCGGGCTGCTGTCTGTATTGATCTCCGCCGAGACCGTAGGGCGGCATCTGGGTGGTCGTGGGATCTGGCCGGTGATCAAGGCCACCATCTTCGGCATCCCCCTGCCCCTCTGTTCCTGCGGCGTGATCCCCGTAGCTGCGTCCCTGCGCAGACACGGGGCCACCAAGGGGGCCACAACGTCATTTTTGCTCTCCACCCCGCAGACGGGCGTGGACAGCATTCTGGTGACCTTCAGCCTTTTGGGGCCCGTCTACGCCATCTTCAGACCGTTGGCGGCGCTTTTCAGCGGATTGGTCGGCGGATCTCTGGTGTCTCTTTTCGGATCAGGCAAGAAAGAGGAGAGCGAAACCCCCCGCTGCCAGGAGGAGTGCTGTGCAGCAGTAAACAGGTGTGGTGGGGCTTCCCGGGTCTTGCGCTACGGATTTATCACCCTCCCCCAGGATATCGGCAAGGCGTTGTTGATCGGGCTGGTTATAGCGGGAATCATCTCCACCTTTGTGCCTAACGACTACTTTTCCGGAATTTTAGGAGCCGGCATCGGGGCCATGCTGGTGATGATGCTCCTGGGCATACCCGTTTACGTTTGCGCCACAGCCTCGGTGCCGGTGGCGGCGGCCCTCATCGCCAAGGGGGTATCCCCCGGCGCAGCACTGGTCTTTTTAATGACCGGGCCAGCCACCAACGCCGCGGCCATCACCACCATATGGAAGATCATGGGCCGGCGGGTGGCCATCCTATATCTGATCACCGTCGCGGCGACCGCCCTGGCGGCGGGCATGTCTCTGGATTACATCTTCACCGCCGGTGGCGGGTCGGCCGCTCCGGCGATGGGCGGGATGTTGCCCGGCTTTGTCAAGACGGTCAGCGCCCTGGTCTTGTTAGCCGTTTTGATCAGGGGCGTCTGGCGGACCTCTCGCCGATCTGTCCAGACCTTGTCCTCACACCAGGAGGGTCCAATGGTGACCCTTTCCATTTCCGGAATGACCTGTAACCACTGCGTACAGAGCGTCCACCGCGCCCTGAGCGGGGGTGCCGGGGTCCATTCGGTGAGGGTGGACCTGAAAGGAGGGAAGGCTGTAATTGAAGGGAAGAGCCTGGACATCCCGGCGCTTCGGCGCAGTGTCGAGGAGCTTGGCTATACGGTTGATATGGTCGATGAACAGAACGAAACATCTCCCAAAAAGGAGGAATGAGATGGAGCTGAAAGGATCCCAGACGGAAAAGAACCTTCTGACGGCCTTTGCCGGAGAATCGCAGGCCAGGAACCGCTACACTTACTTTGCCAGCAAGGCCAGGAAGGAGGGTTTCGTCCAGATCGCGGACATCTTCGCCGAGACGGCCAGCCAGGAGAAGGAGCATGCCGAGAGGCTCTTCAAGCAGCTTCAAGGGGGAGAGGTCGAGATCCAGGCTGCTTTTCCCGCCGGGGTCATCGGAACCACGGCGCAGAACCTGAAGGCATCCGCCGGCGGCGAGAACTTCGAGTGGACCCAGATGTACCCAGCCTTCGCTAAAATTGCCCGGGAGGAGTGTTTCGAGGAGATCGCCGCTATATTCACATCCATCGCCGTGGCCGAAAAACAGCACGAAAAGCGTTATCTGGGCCTTTTGGCCAACGTGGAAGCTGGCACCGTGTTCAAGAAGGACAAACCGGTGGTCTGGCGCTGCCGGAACTGCGGCTACCTGCACGAGGGCACCGAGGCTCCCCAGGAGTGTCCCGCCTGCGCCCATCCGCAGTCCTACTTCGAGCTGCTGTGTGAGAACTGGTAAATGAGCTTTGACAAGCAGTGATCGGCTCAAAGATCTGAAGGGGCAACGCGCCGGAAGGTGGCGCTTTGCCCAAACCATCGATCATGGCTTTTGCATGGAGGAGGTGTTTTAAATGGCAAAAAGCAAAAAAACCCTTACCAGAAACTTCGGTCAACCGGTCGATGATGACAATCATCTCATCACAGCAGGTTCACCGGGCCCCGGTCTGCTTCAGAATACCCATTTCATCGAGAAGCTGGCGCATTTTAACCGGGAGCGCATCCCGGAGCGCGTGGTGCATGCCAAAGGGGCTGGCGCTTATGGCTATTTCGAGGTCACCCATGATGTGACCAAATATAGCAGGGCCAAGTTTCTGTCGGAGATCGGCAAGCGCACTGAGGTCTTTGCGCGTTTTTCCACTGTCGGCGGCGAAAAAGGCTCGGCCGACGCAGCCCGCGATCCCCGCGGGTTCGCGGTGAAATTCTACACCGAGAAGGGAAACTGGGACATGGTGGGGAACAACACCCCGGTCTTCTTCATCCGGGACCCGCTGAAGTTCCCCGACTTTATCCACACCCAGAAGCGAGATCCTGCCACAAATGCCAAAGATCCAGACATGTTCTGGGATTTCCTCTCCCTGACACCTGAGTCCATTCACCAGGTCACCATTCTCTTCTCTGACCGCGGAACACCCAAGAGCTACCGGCACATGAACGGCTACAGCGGCCACGCCTTGAAGTGGTACAACGACAGAGGAGACTATTATTGGGCCAAGTTTCACTTCAAAACAGTCCAGGGCATCCAGAACTTCACCGACCAGGAAGCACTGCTCATGGCCGGCAAAGACCCCGATCATGCCACTACCGACCTGTTCGACTCCATCGAGAGAGGCGATTATCCTGCTTGGGATGTGCAAGTGCAGATCATGACTCCCGAGCAGGCCAAAACATATCGCTTCAATCCGTTCGATGTCACTAAAGTCTTACCACACGGCGATTTTCCAGTGATGCCATTGGGGCGTATGGTCTTGGATCGCAACCCGGAGAACTACTTCGCCGAGGTGGAACAGGCCGCGTTCTCCCCAGGCAACTTCGTTACAGGCATCGGTCCCTCGCCGGATAAGATGCTTCAGGGGCGTATTCTTGCCTACCACGATGCCCACCGCTACCGCCTGGGTCCCAACTACCATCTGCTGCCGATAAACGCACCTAAGGCTGCCACGGTGAACAACTACCAGCGCGACGGGTTTATGCGCGTTGATGCCAACGCCGGAGGTGGCCCGAACTACTATCCCAACAGCTTAGGCGGTCCTGAGCCTGAGCCCGAAGCGGCCGAGCCACCCTTTGAGGTCTCGGGGATGGCTGCTCATCATCCAGACACCTTAACCAACGGCGATTTCGTACAGGCCGGGGATCTATATCGGAAGGTGATGACCGATGAGGATCGGGATCACCTGATCGGAAACATCGTGGACCACCTGGGCAATGCGAAGAAGTACATTCAGCTGCGCCAGACAGCTCTGTTTTATAAAGCTGATGAGGATTATGGGCGTCGCGTGGCTGAGGAGTTTGGGTTGGACGTCAAGAAGGTTAAGCGTCTGGCCGGAATGTCCCAGGAAGAACGGGTCAAGGCCACTGCGAAATAAGCCTGTGTTGTGACGAAGTCATCACTTTACAAACACATTATATCAGGAGGTGCTGTTATGACAGAGGGAAATATGCCACTTATAGGGGACAAATTCCCCCAATTTGAGGTGCAGACGACCCAGGGCAAGATGAGCCTACCAGATGCCTTCGACGGCAAGTGGTTCATTCTGTTCAGCCATCCGGCGGATTTCACCCCCGTGTGCACCACCGAGTTCGTGGCTTTTCAGAAGAGGTACGATCAATTCAAAGATCTGGATTGCAAGCTTATCGGGCTGAGCGTCGACCAGGTTTTCTCGCACATCAAATGGGTGCAGTGGATCAAGGAGAACCTGGACATCGAGATCCAGTTTCCGATCATCGCCGACACCGGCCAGGTGGCCAGTCAGCTGGGGCTCATCCATCCGGGTAAGGGCAGCAACACGGTCAGGGCGGTCTTCATCGTCGATCCCAAGGGCATCATCCGGGCCATGCTCTATTATCCCCAGGAGCTGGGCAGAAATATGGACGAGATACTCAGGATGGTGCGCGGATTCCGGGTTGCCGACGAGAATGGGGTGGCCATCCCGGCCAACTGGCCGGAAAACGAGCTGATCAAAGATGAGGTAATCATCCCGCCAGCAATGGATATTAAGACCGCCGAGGAGAGGATGAAACAGTACGAGTGCTTCGACTGGTGGCTCTGCCACAAGAAACTCTGAAAAGGAGCTAAAAATGACTCAGAAATTGCAAGTCTACAAGTGCGAGAAGTGCGGCAACATCGTGGAGATGCTGCACGGCGGGGCAGGTGCGCTGGTCTGCTGCGGCGAGCCGATGAAGCTTTATGCCGAGAATGCCGTGGACGCCGCAACAGAGAAACACGTGCCGGTGGTGGAGAAGACAGCCGATGGTTTTCAGGTGAAGGTGTGCAGCGTTGCGCACCCCATGACGGATGAGCACTACATCGAGTGGATCC
>CBDUWG010000168.1:0-4649 GCA_965370845.1 uncultured bacterium | reverse complement strand
TCCAAACGAAAAGCCCAGCCAATATCGGCCGGGCTTTTTTACAGTGGCAAATCTGCTTCGCTCAAAATCCAATCGTCAGCGACACCCTCGGCGTGTTGGCCAGCTCATGAAACAGGTAAGCGAAATCGAAAGCGAGATGCCAGGTCGAGAGAACATCACTCTCCAGACCCATGCCCAGCGAGTAGAGCCTGTCCGGATCGGCGTTGATCTGCTGGCCGAATCCGGCGCGGACGGAGACTATCTCCCACAGTCGGTTCTCGTAGCCCAGGCTGATCCGGTCACAGGCGTCGGAGCTCAGCGAGCGGTCCAGGTTCAGAGACAGGCTCGACCCATCACCCAGCCGGTGGGCCGTCCCCAGAACGAGCGCCATGGGGATTGATTCCCCGCCACCCCGGGCTGTGCCGGCATCGTTGTCGGCCTCCCAGGTGACCGGCGCCAGGATGTCGCGCCACATCAGGCCCACGCTGGTTCTCTCGGTCGGGTTGTAAAGCAGACCTAAGTCGCAGCCAAAGCCCAGGGCCTGACCCTGCACCTGGCGGTTGCCCCCTCCGGGGTCCCAGGCGCCATCGGCGTTGTTTCCGTAGGTGGCCCAGCGCATCTTGGCGCTGAGACCGATGTCCAGGGCGGGTATTATCCGCCGGGCCACGGAGAGCAGCGCTGTCATCTCCCGCAGGGCCTCGTCGCCGGAGAAGATGGCTCCACCTCCCAGACCCATCCTTTGTGAGAGAGGCCGGGCGAAACCCACAAAGCCATAAGGTACCAGGCCCATCTGGTTGGCGTACATGCCGGTGAGCTGTGTCCTGTCCAGACGGGCAAGGCCGGCGGGATTGTGCAGGATCGCATTGGCGTCGTCGGCGATGGCCACGAAGGCGCCGCCCATACCCATGGGCCTGGCTCCGTACCCGATGTCCAGGAAGGCCGCCGGGATATCGCTGGTTTGGCCCGTGGTGGTTATCGGCCAGAGGCTGATGATCAGGAAGACCGGGACGACCGATCGGAATATGTGTTTGATGTGCGTCATTTTGGTGCGTTGCCTTATCTGGTTGCGTGATGCGTAAAAGATGTTATCCGTGCTGCGTGGAAGAAGTTTAGAGAGTTGAGCGAGTTGGGGGAGTTCAGAGAGTTGAAATTCGAAGCTTTTTTGCTCATCTAACTCTCCAAACTCTCTGAACTCACTAAACTCGCTCCTATTTGATCAGAACAACAGTCTTCAGGGCTTCTACAGTGCCGGCGGAATCCTCGGCCCGGAAATGGACCAGGTAGCGGCCATTGCGGGCCATATCGCCGTTGTCCGTGCGCCCGTCCCATCTGGTGATGTCGTGCCCGCGGCTGTCCATAAAGTCCTCGCCGGGGAGGTACGTTCCCTTGGGCAGCGGTTCGTTCTCACAGATGGTGCGTACCAGCTCGCCGGTCATGTTGTAGATTTTGATGGTCACGAAGGGCTTGCGTGCCCTGTCCGTTGACAGGGTAAATGCCAGCTGCAGGCCATAGGGATCATAAGGCGTGAAGGGATTGGGCAGCAGACGGATGTCATTTATGGCCAGGGGCTCCGAGAGACCCAGCACGGCGAACTGAGAGAAGTGATCCACAAGGGTGGATATCTCATCCCCCAAGCGGGTGCCGGCCAGCTCCGCCCAGATCAGCCGGGTGGGGTCCCATCTTCCGATGACGGCCGACAGAGAGCGGGCATCGGGCACGATGGGCAGGTTCATCTCCAGGGGAAGGAGAAAAGAGACCGTGCTGCTGGAACGCAGATCGTAGATCTCGCCGTGGATCTGGTGCCGGGGGGTGTATCGCTTCACATCGGGAATAGCTGGTTTATGCAGGGAGATCTGGGTGACCTGCCCGGGGGTCAGGATCGAGTCCGGGATGACCAGCTGAAAGCCGGCCTCGTCCTGCAGGCTGTTTCCGGGACTGCCGCCGATGAGCAGGTGATAGATGCCAAGCCCCCGATTCCACTCGGCCACGCCGTCTTCTGCATTATATTCTGCCGTCCGACCGGAGAAGCTGTCGGCCAGAAAGATACGCACCTGGCCGATGAAATTGGGGCTGGGCACAAAGGTGATCTTGTCCCCATTGAGGGAGCGGGCCATGGTGCCCGCTCCCTGCGGTTGGAAATCCCACTGCGGCCAAACACAAACCTCACGGCCGGAGGTGTCCTGCGCCACGCACCTGAGCGAGGCCTGAGACCGGTTGGAGATATCGGGCTGAACGGGCCCTAGAATCTCCAGATGGCCCAGCACAGCAGCCTGGGTAGTAACCCGGGCCTGGGCGCTAACGGTGATCTCGCCTTGAATCACAGTAGCACCGATGCGGGCAGCACCATCCTCATGGCTCACGTAGGTGGCCTGTGTGGGATCCTCCATAGATTTTTGGATCTCTCCCGGACCCTCTAACACGGTCCAGACAACATCCTCTCCGATAAGCTGATCGCTGAGATTGTTGCCTTGGTCGTCATAGGTTTGAACGAGAAAGATATATGGCATTTCCGTCTGCAGTTGTTTTTCCTCGGGGCTGATCCCTGCCCGGTAGAGAACACCGCGGTTGTATATGATCATCTGGTATGGGTCGCAGCGGCGGGTGAAAATGTGATCTTTGTGCCGGGCCTCGATAAAGTATTCCAGGATGCCAGAGACAGGTTGGCCTGGTATAGCCGCGCGGTAGAGAACGTCGCTGCCGTTAGTCTGAGACTCCGTTCGGATAGCAGTCCGCTGCTTCTCCATCAGGCTGGATCTTTTGCCCTGGGGCATCATCTCTACTCCGATGAAGTCCAGATCATTCGGCCCCCGGTAGTAAAGATGGACCTGTGTGGACTCCTCAGCTGAATACACCCTGGCGCAGATAGGCACATCTTCTCCCACGGAGAAGGAGCTATCCGCCGGCCAGGGTGTATGCCGAACAGCCAAGTTCACCGGATCAAGATAATTCTGGTCGGACTCAAGCTGCAGGCTGTAGGGAACTACGGGAAGACGGTCCGCATCAGGAGAGATGCTGACCAGAAAAGTTCCCTCCCTAAGATGGGCGGATGTCTGGCAGGTCCCGGAGGGGTCAGTGTACAGGCATGTGTCCACGCCGGTCCCGGAGAGGCGAATCTGTACCCCGGGCAGAAGTATTTCATTTTCACCGGTGATCAGCCAGCAGATCTGGCCCCGGGGAAATTTCAGATTCCACTCCGCGCCGGGAGTTGTCAGAAAGATGGGGCCGGTGCTGATGGGGCTAAAACCATCCCCGGAGGCCTCTACTAAGTAATTATCCGGGGCAAGTAGCTGCTCGAACCGATAACAGCCATCCTCAGCCGTCCAGGTGGAGTCGCGGGTGCCCCGGGAGAGCGACCAGGCGGTAACCAGGATCTGAGAGACGGGTTCCGGACCCCAGGTGACGGCTCCGGCCAGAGGTACAAAAGTGACCTGCGGGTTGAGCATCACATCCTGATTGATGAAGCTGCCGGAGAGCAAAACGATCTCACGATGGCTGCAGGTGTTATACCCATCCTTCTGGGCCCCAAGCAGGTAGCGGCCAGGCTGCGCGGAGAACAGGAACTCGCCGCTGAGACTGGTGATGTTCTGGGACACATTGCCCAGGGAGTCTTCCAGGGTCACATGGACGTCAGCCAGAGGTTCTGCAGTGTTCCCGTCCTTGACAGTGCCGAAGATGGAATTGGCCTGAGGGGTGAGCTGGAAATCCACCACCGCAGGATCACCCCTCTGGACAGAAGCGGTTTCCGCCGGGGCGCTGTGAAAGCCCTGCACGCGTGCTTGAACGACGCACTCTGGGGAGGAGGGCAGGTTCAAAGCATAGTTCCCCATAACATCCGATAAGACGCTATCCTGGTGACCGGCTACCGTGGCCTTCACCATAGCTGCGCAGATGGGCAGGTCCAGCACATCTCGCACCGAGCCGACCAGGGAGAAAACGCCGGGCACGAGATCCACCTGAAGCGCGGTGGCGGTTCCCAGATAGACGGAGAGCATGCTGGGGCCCGCGGGGGTCTGAAACCCGCAGATGGATACTGTGACGGTATATTCTCCCCGGGGAAGCCCCAGAATGGAAAAGTGGCCTTCGCCGCCGCTGATGTCGCTGTAGGGGACTCCCGTCTGCTGATTAACGGCGGTGATCAGGGCGCCGGGCCTGCCCATTTCACCGTATGTCACGTTTCCGCAGATGGACCCGGCTCCGTCCAGGAGGAAATCAGCTCGCCGGGCCTGGCCACCGTGGATAGACAGAACATGAGCCTGGCCGGTTTCAGAACCATATAGGGCCACCACAGTATAGGTTCCCGACGACAGGTCGGACAGGCAGTAGTCTCCAACGTCGTCGGTTGTGTCCGTGCGCAGCACCCCGTTAAGGCCCACGGCTCTCACCAGGACGCCTGAGACCGGCTCGTCGCCATCATGGTCGAAGACGGTGCCGCGAATGGCGTTGAGGATGGCCCCTGGATACAGGTCCAGGCGGCGCGACTGGCCCTCAGTTACGGATAAGCCGAGGATGCGGTCCGGCTCATATCCTCGCTTGTGCGCTGCCAGGTCATAGACCAGGGCTGTGTTCAGGGTTTCAAAGGCGTAGTTGCCGCTGAAATCGGCCGTATCGGCAGCCGCCCACTTTCCCCCTGCGCTCAAGGTCACCACTGCGCCGGCCAGGAACTCATCTCC
>CBDUWG010000167.1:0-4669 GCA_965370845.1 uncultured bacterium | reverse complement strand
CTTGGGGTTCTTTTCCAGATCGGCGGCTACGGTAAGCCGCTCCTGGAGAAACAGATAGGAGGCTCCGAATCTAGTGTTGACCGGAAACTCGTCGTAGGTGGTGGTCCCCTTATCCCATACCTTTTCAGTGTCCCAGGTGTATTTGGCGTTCAGATCGTGCACTAAAAAGCCCAGGTTCAAATTGGAAACAGGGGAGGAGAACAGGCCCACGTCGAAGCCGAAACCGGTGGCCGATGTATCCACCAGCTTGTAATACAGGTACTTCATACTCAAGCCCGCGCTGAGGAAGGGGACCATTTTAACACTGAAGGCCAGGCAGAAAGCGTTCTCCGAGCTGGTCAGCTCGCCCGTGGGCTGGCCGTTGTGATCCCGGCCCACAATGTCGCCCACCCCGGCGTGCATCCAGGCCAGGCCCATCCCCGCCGTTGGCTCCACGGGTATCACTGCACCCGCGTAAGCCAGCCGTCTGTCCCAGGGCAGTTGGCTGTAAGAAAAGGTAACTTCCCGGATCCGGTGATGGGAGATCGCTGCTGGATTCCACCCGACGGCCGAGGCCCCATGGGCCAGGGAAACATAAGCACCGCCCATTCCCAGAGCCCGGGCGTCGGTCCCCATGCGCAGGGCGGCGCCGGCCCAACCGGCATCTCCCTCATCGGCCCAGAGACTGGCCACCCCCAGGAAAATGGCCAGCATAAGGCCGAAGAAAGCCAGAGTTCCTGATTTTACTAGCCCCTGCGAAGTTCGCACCATTTTTCCTTCCCTTATGATTCAGTCCAAAACGACGATTTTGCTGGAGCCCACCACGGTACCGTCCGATTCGATTTTATAGAAGTAAACCCCGTTGGCCACCACCGTGCCGTTCTCATTTTTGCCATCCCAGAACTCCCAGATCTCCTCGCCGCCGAACTGATGCTTTGGGCCAATGATCCTGACCAGATCCAGGGCGAAGTCATAGATCTTGATGGTCACCTGGGCGTCTGATGGCAGACTGTAGCGGATCTTGATCCCCAGTTCCTCCCGGCTGGGAGAGAAGGGATTAGGGTAGGCGTAGGTCAGGTTCTGGCCAAGAGTGGGTGGGGAGAAACGGAAGAAATCCCACGTTCCGCCGCCGTTGGAGGTGTAGGCCAGGCCGTCCAGGGTGCCCGCCCAGACGATGTCATCCAATACCGCCACCGAGTAAACCTCGCTGCTGGGCAGGCCCTGGTTAGTAGTGTACTGCATCCAGGATAGTCCCAGATTTGAGGTCTTCAACAGTCCGATGCTGGTGGCCACCCAGACGGTGGTATCCTCAAAGGCGAAGTTCCAGGCTCCCTCGCCGATAGAACCTCCCAGGAGAACCTGCCAGGTCTTGCCGGTGTCGGCGCTCATGCTGATGGCGGTGAACTGGCCTGACCCGGTGGGTTTGGTGCCGGCCCAGATATTGAACTGATCTCCCAGATACTGGACGGCTAGAGAGACCACGAAATCTCCGGAGATGGCAGAATTAGAGTGGTTACTGACCACCCAGGAGGAGCCGGCGTCGGCGCACTGGTAGATGCCGCCGGCCGTTCCCACCCACACCCAGTCATCCCAGGCGATGACCGAGAAAGCGACGTGTCCGCGGGGGTCGCTGGAATCTATGGGGCCACCTTGCAGAACGATCTTCTCCCAGGTTTCTCCATCATCGATGGATCTCCACAGACCTGTGTAGGGCGCACTCAGGCAGCCGCCGCCCCAGCTGGCCGCCCATATGGTATCCCCGTTGATGGCTATGTCGTAGGTGACGTTCTGCATGGGTGTATCGCCAGTTGGCGGATGGCAGGTCCAATCCTCGTAGGGAAACGATGCCTGGCTGAATCCCATGCCGTAGAGCAGCTCATCCTGGCCGATGACGGTGTCTCCCACCGAAGCGGCCCAGGCCTCTTCTGACCCCACGGCGATGGCGCTGATGCTGTTGCCGCACAGGCCATGGGCCCGGGTGTAGGTGATCCAGTTCTCCAGATTAGTGGGCTCGCCGGCGGACCGGGTGATCCCCCCGCCGGTTCCGGCCCACAGATGCTGTCCGTCGGAGATCAGAACGCTGATGACGTTGTCCGTGAAGCCCTTGATGGGCTCTTCTCCCGTAAGACGAAAGGCCGTGGGCACGGCCAGGGATCCCCCCGAAAACAAGAAAAGGGCGATCACAGCCGGGACCAGAGCGCCCTTAAATCTTCCAGTCATAAAAAATGCCTTTCTCAAAATTGCGTGAAGGACTTGAGAGGGCAAGAAGAACATAAAATACCTAATAGGAAATCCGTTGTCAAGGCAGATTTTTTTAGAAGTGGAGTTGAGAGCGTATCCCCCGGGTCAAAGAAAAATGTTGACTAAGGCCCTTTTTCTGCCTATTCTTCTTGGGGCTGGATGTGTTTTTGGATGTATTAAAAGTGGCATCTGGTGGCCTCGCTTTTCTCCAGCGGCAGTAGGAAATAAAAATAAATGCAAAATGAAAAGTGCAAAGTGTAAATGGCAGTCGAACTCTGCTTTTATGAATCTTGAGTCTCGAATCTCGGCATTCAGC
Source organism: uncultured bacterium (assembly GCA_965370845.1). Taxonomy (GTDB): domain Bacteria; phylum SM23-81; class SM23-81; order SM23-81; family SM23-81; genus DAOVRJ01. The sequence goes on along the minus strand of CBDUWG010000167.1, from coordinate 2,133 downwards.
TTTTGCTAATCTCTAGTCTCCAGTCTCTGGTCTTGCTTTTACCAGCATCCAGCATCCAGAATCTCAATGCATCAGCTCCTAACATCCCCGAAGGCACCAATTCATGCGCTACATTGGCAATAAAACGAAGCTTTTAGGCTTCATTGACGAAGCCATGGAGACACTGGGCGTCCGCTCCGGGGTCTTCTGCGATATCTTCGCCGGCACGGCCAGCGTGGCCCGGCACATGAAGGACCGGGGATTCAAGGTTATCTGCGGCGACATCATGCGCTACTCCTTCGTCCTGCAGTGGGCCTACGTTGTGGTCAACAAGTATCCCCGCTTCGCCAGGCTGCACAAGGAGGTGGGCATCAATGGCTCTTGGGCTGAGGACGACACCCCAGGACCGCTGCAAAAAGTGGTCCAGTTTCTGAATCAGCAGACAGATGGAGAGGGGGGGTTTATCTACCGAAGCTACTGTCCCGGAGGTACCGGTGGCCGCCGACTCTATTTCACCGACGAGAACGGCAAAAGGATCGACGCCATTCGACAAACTCTGGACGATTGGCGGTGTCAGGAGCGACTCACCGATGATGAGCACTATCTGCTTTTAGCCGCCCTGCTGGAGTCGACCGACGCCGTGGCCAACATCTCCGGGGTCTACTGCGCCTTCCTCAAGGAGATTCAGCCCAACGCAGGCCGCCGGCTGCGTCTTCGTTCGCCAGTCCTGATCACCGGAAATCCCCAGCGGCACCAGGCTTATCAACGGGATGCCAATGAGCTCATCGCCAGGATCCACTGCGATATCCTCTACTTGGACCCGCCCTATAATCTACGCCAATATGCTGGAAACTATCATCTTCTGGAGTCCATCGCCGAGGGTTGGTCCTGCGGAGAGCCGGAAATATACGGAAAGACCGGGTTGCGTCCCTACAAGCATCAGCGTTCCCGGTACTGCTCCCGCAGAGGAGGCGAAGAGGCCCTGGCGGATTTGGTGGAGAAGGCCAGGGAGAAAGCCGGCTGCACCCATCTGCTGCTGAGCTATAATGACGAGGGGACCATTCCGGCACAGAGAATCGAGGAGATTCTCCGTGCGCAGGGGAGATCGGGGACTTACCGGAAGTTTCAGAGGGCTTACAAGCGCTTTCGCAGCGACTCCGATGGCCCCAACCGCCGGTACCGGGGAGATCAGGTCACCGAGTGTCTGTACTATGTCCGGATCAGGTGAAGATGGGGAATTAAGGTTGGTGCGAGCGATCTTACGCTCAGGCCAGGTTTTCACACAGCCGGGCCAGCCGGGACAGTTGTTGCAGGGTGGCCGCCAGATTTCTGGCCACGAGGATTTGATGAGAGGTGATCAGACAGCGCAGGTAAAGGTTCTGTTCCGTGAGCTGGAGCGAGTGGAAGGGACCCAGTTGAAGCAGTAGATTCTTAATTTTCTTGTGAGAGAGCAGACGCCGTGAGCGGAGTCGCTCGGCAGAGGTGATGGCATACATATCGTCTATGATTTTATTCCCTGTGCAGATGTGCCGCCACCAGATCAGCCTGTCCAGCCAGCCGAGCCGGTTTTTCGGCCCTATATTCATCTCCAGGGAGCATGAACAGCGCATGTGGATGAGCAGGTATTTGTCGGTGTTCAGGGGATCGGACCCGGCCTTGGTGGTCTGCTGAGCGATCTCGATCTCCACCGGGCGCCTCTGGAAGGTGCCGGTGAGCCGAGGATACGGTGAGCTGGTCTGGGATCCCGGACCGCTTGCCGGATGGAGTTCTCCCTCCAGCAGCGCGGCCAGGATCTTAATTTGATCCGCATACTCTTTTTGATAGGGTATGAAGGGAATGGGCATGATTTTAGGCCGGGAAGGAGTTTATTGAGCATCTGGAAACAGTAAGTAATACCCTTTTTCCCGGTCGTTGTCAAGGGAAAAGTCGTAGGAAAGCAAGGATTCGAGGATTCCAGGATTCGAGGGTTCGAGGGGAAAACCGAAGAATCAAAAACTCTTGCTCTGATGAAAACAGGGGTGGGGCACTTGACCCCTTGACTCCTTGAACCCTATGGTTTTGCCTTCACGAACACGAACATGATTCCCTCCACTTCAGAAAGGTAATCTCATGAAGCCTTTGATGGTTAGTCTCTCCGGCGTTCGGGGTGTGGTG
>CBDUWG010000166.1:0-4675 GCA_965370845.1 uncultured bacterium | reverse complement strand
AAGCTGTTATGGACGCGGTGAAACCAAGGCGCATGAACAGGAGAAAAACTTTGCTCGCCCTCCTGGCCATGGTCGACCTGGTCACCATCTACACCTCCCTCCTCTTCGCCCAGTGGCTGCGGTTCGACTCCGGCATCTTCGGACCCAGCTCCGGACTGAGCGCCCGGAACGCGTCTTTCCTGCTGGCCCTCTCGGTAACATGGCTGCTCATCTTCGCGGCCTATGGTCTGTATAAGGAGAGAAACTTCTTCCCGGTGCTGGACCAGCTCTTCCGGGTGCTGAAAGCCGTGGCGGCCGGTACCTTTTTGCTGCTGGTCCTGGTCTTCGTGCTCAAGGCCGATTCCCGTCTTCAGAGCCGTCTTTTCATCTGCTTCGGCTTTCTGGCCAGCCTGGGGTCTCTTTTTATATGGCGCGGCCTCTTGTTCAGCAAACTGATCTGCCGGTTGGTGGGCCAGTACGCAATTGGCAAAAAGGCCCTCATCGTGGGCGCAGGAGAGAGAGGTCGTCATCTGGCCCGGCACATCACCGAATGCCCCTCACTGGGCCTGGACGTCGTCGGCTTCATCGATGACGGATCGGCCCTTCAGAAGGCCAACGCTGGCGACCTGGCCATTCTGGGTACCACCTCGGATATCGCCGAGGTAGTACAAAGGTATGATGTGGGGGAGATCTTCCTGGGACTTCCCTCGCTGAGCCACGCAGAGCTGCTAACCCTTATCGACAAGTGCAAGGCCACCCAGCTTCCGGTGACCCTCACCTCAGAGCTCCTGACTGTGGTCAGCCAGCACTCCTCCTTAGGCAAAATCGACGGGATTCCAGCCATCACCATCCAGCCCAATAAATTCTCAGAGGTGGGCCTGGTCATCAAGCGGGGCATCGACCTGACCCTGAGCTGTCTGGGGATGTTTTTCGCCCTACCAGTGATGGCCATCGCCGGCATAATGATCAAGATGAGCTCCCCGGGCCCGGTCTTCTACAAACAGAACCGGCTGGGCAAAAACGGCCGCCATTTTACTTTGTATAAACTGCGCACCATGATCAACGACAAGGGAGACAACATTCACCGCCAATATCTGAAGGATTTCATCGCCAACAACAAAACGGCCGGGAAAAGCGAGGATGGAGAAAAGCTGTTCAAGCTGGAAAACGATCCCCGGATCACCCGGGTGGGGAAATTCCTGCGGCGGCTGAGCCTGGACGAACTTCCCCAGCTAATCAACGTCATCCGGGGAGAGATGAGCCTGGTGGGTCCCCGACCCCCCCTGTCCTATGAGGCGGAACTGTACCAAGATTGGCACACCAAACGCCTGCAGGTTAAGCCGGGAATCACCGGACTGTGGCAGGTCTCCGCCCGAAGCACGGTGGAATTCGACGATATGGTAATGCTGGATTTATACTATGTGGAACATTGGTCTCTGCTCTTCGACTTTCAACTGATGTTGAAAACCATCCCTGCGGCATTCTCAGGGAAAGGCGCACTGTGAGGTGATATGCACAAAACATCGGAAAAGATCAGCATGGGCATCGTGGGATGCGGGTATTGGGGTCCCAACCTGATCAGGAATTTTCTGAACAATAAGAACTGCGGCCAGGTCATCTGCTGTGACCTGGACCAAACCAAATTGGAACAAATGCAAGGGCGATATCCCTCCCTGAAGCTGACCTCTCATTACCAGGACCTTGTGGGCTCAAATCAGGTGGATGCCGTGGCCATCGCCACCCCGGTGAACACCCATTTCCAGCTTGCCCGGGATGCTCTTCGGGCCGGTAAGCACGTCTTTGTGGAGAAACCATTTACCTGTAAGGCGGCCGAGGCCCAGGAACTGATCGAGCTGGCCGAGAAGAAAAAATTGACCCTCATGGTGGGCCACACCTTCGAATACAGTCCTCCGGTAGTAAAAATCGGGGAGCTCATCTCTGAGGGAGCGCTGGGTGATATTTATTTTATCAGCTCCTCACGGGTTAACCTGGGTCTGCACCGAAAGGACGTCAGCGTAATATGGGATCTGGCCTCCCACGATTTCTCCATCTTGTTCTCCTGGCTCAAGACTGCCCCATTGAGAATAACCGCTCTGGGAAGAGATTATGTCCAGCGCGGGATCCCTGACGTGGCCTTCATCAACATGGAATTCCCCTCAGGCTGCCTCGCTCACGTGGAAGTCAGCTGGCTGGCGCCCAGCAAACTGCGCCGGACGGCGGTTATCGGAAGTGAGAAGATGCTGGTCTACGATGACACCGAGGTTATGGAAAAGGTCAAAATCTATGACAAGGGTGTGGATTATAAAGATCCCGGCTCATTCGGAGAATTTCAGCTGAGCTACCGCGCCGGGGACATCATCTCCCCCAGACTGGACAACTACGAGCCCCTTGGCGTAGAGGTATCCCACTTCTTCGATTGTATCTGGAATGGCAAGAAACCCAGAACGGACGGGCTCAGCGGCCTACGGGTGGTTCAGGCCCTGGAGGCCGCCCAAAAATCGCTGGAAAACAACGGGCATATGGAGCAAATCGGATGAGCAGGCCCCCAGAACTCCCCGGAGTACAGATCGAGGAGAGCTGCCGCATCTATCCCAATGTGAAGATCGGACGGGACTCTGTCATTCACGGTCCGGCCATCATCGGCCATCCTCCGCGGGGCAAAAAAGCCGGTGAAGTACCGGTTATTATCGGTAAAGGTGCCATCGTACGTCCCTTTACCACCATCTACGCCGGAAATAGAATCGGCGATGGCTTCCAGACCGGCCAGGGCACTTCTATTCGCGAGAACAACGTGATCGGTGACGGGGTCAGCGTCGGCACCAACGCCATCCTGGAGTTCGAGAACAAGATCGGCAATAACGTGCGTATCCACAGCGGCTGTTTCTTAGAGATGGTGGCCGTTGGTGATAATGTCTTCATCGGGCCCAACACGGTCTTCACCGATGACCCTCATCCCATGAACTGTCCGCACTACAAAGAGTGTTTGGGAGGAGCCATCGTCAAGGATCTGGCCCGGATCGGGGCCAATGTGACGGTGTTGCCCGGCGTGGTCATCGGCAGAAATTCCCTGGTTGGCGCCGGCTCCGTTGTGGTCAAGGACGTTCCTCCCGATACCGTAGTAGTGGGCAATCCCGCCAGGGTGATCGGGCACATTCAGGATCTGAAATGTCCCCCGGGGTTCTTCGCCAGACCCTACCTGTGGGCTCCTTACCAGACCTGAGCCCAACCCTCGCACAGAACCGGCCACAGGCCGTCTCTGTTCTACTTCAAGATCTGCCGTGGAAACGATTCCCCTTTTATCCTATGCAAAAGTGAACTTCGGGCTGCGCATTTTACGCAAACGGCCCGATGGATTCCACGAGATTCAGACGGTTCTGCAGACCGTGGATCTTTGTGATACGCTCAACGTGTCACTTATCCAGAACGAAGAGATCCAGGTTCTCTGCGACCACCCGGAGGTGCCCTCCGGTGAGCAGAACCTGGTCCATAAGGCCGCCCAACTGCTTGGGCGGGAGTTCCGGGTCCGCCAGGGCTGTCGCATCGAGATCATCAAGAGAATTCCGCCTGGCGCGGGTCTGGGAGGAGGCAGCGGCAACGCAGCGGCCACGCTTGTGGGTCTTAGCCGGCTATGGGATTTAAACCTCTCCAGAGAAAAACTCCGTACCCTGGCCGCCAGGCTGGGGTCGGATGTTCCCTTCTTCCTGGAGGGAGGAACGGCCCTGGCCGAGGGACGGGGAGAAAAACTCACCTCTCTCCGACTGGTCCCCGACTTTTGGCTGGTGATAATCAAGCCTAACTTCTCTATCGCCACCCGCTGGGCTTATGGGCACGTTAAAATTCCCTTGACATCAAATTCTTTATTGGTTAAATTAATAGACTTAAAGGAAATATTAAATCTTGAACAGCTATTGAGCTTTTTGGACAACGATTTGGAAAGGGCGGTGGCGGAAGTCCATCCCGCCATCGGCGAGATTAAGAGGGAACTACTGTCAGAGGGCGCCCTGGGAGTGGCTATGTCCGGGAGCGGTTCAGCGGTTTTCGGGTTGGTCAAAACCAAAAAGGCCGCAGAGAAACTGGCCAAGAAGATGAGCCGCGCCGGGCGGCAACTTTTCGTCGTTCGGCCTGTAAGGAGGTGTAAAACTCTGGGGTAATTTGATCGTTGAAGATCGGTGCTCTTGAATAAAAACGGGCACACACTCACCATCGTCGTTTCATCACATCATCTATGTATATGCAAAGGAGGACGGAGCGTGGAAATCACCGAGGTTAGAATCACGCTGAGAGACGAAGAAAAACTGAAGGCCTTCGCCAATGTGACCTTTGACGATGCTTTTGTAGTGCGTGGATTAAAGGTCATCAACGGCACCAACGGATACTTCGTTTCCATGCCCAGCAGGAAAAGGCCGGACGGCACATACCAGGATATCGCCCATCCCATCAACAACGAGATGAGACGAATCATCGAGGACGCCGTGCTCGGCGCCTACGAGAATGAGCGCCAGGCCGACGCTTCCTTCCAGGACACGGCCGAACCTGCGCCGGAGACAGAGGAAGTCGTGGAGGAAAGCAAGGAAGAGACCTCTGAGGAGACCACCGAGGAAGAGACCGAGGAAGAGACCGAGGAAGAAACCGAGGAAGAAGCCGAGGAAGAGACCGAGGAAGAGACCGAGGAAGAGAAAAAAGAAGATTCATGAGA
>CBDUWG010000165.1:0-4718 GCA_965370845.1 uncultured bacterium | reverse complement strand
TGGATGAATTTCCCATGACGGTGACCGGGAAGATACAGAAGTTCAAGATGCGGGAGATGTCTGTCGAGGAGTTAGGATTGGAGAAGGAGAAGACGGCCTGAAAGAGTTTAGAGAGTTCGGAGAGTTGAGAGAGTTATGAGAGTTAAGGGAGTTTAGAGAGTTTGGCAATAGCAATGGCAATAGCAAACCAGTAAGCAGTAAGCAGTCGGCAGTCAGCAGGAAAATAAAATAGCAATGGCAATAGAATAAAAATGTAGGGGCGAGCGGCGCTCGCCCGGGGTAGGGTATGGTGTAGGGTGGCAGTCGGCAGTTTCCCGAACCCCGAATCCCGTTCCTCTTGCCTTTCATCCAGGATCTAGTATTCTGTTTTTCATCCAGAATCCAGAATCCAGTATCCAGAATCTATCATTTTTAACAGGAGAAGAGATTGAAAAAGAGACTCCTCACTCCGGGGCCGACGCCTCTCCCGGAAGAGGTGATCCGGGCAATGACTCAGCCCATGATCCATCACCGCTGGCCCGAATGCGCCGACCTTTACCGGCAGGTAAGAGAGGGGCTCCAGTATGTCCTGCAAACTGAAAATGAGATCCTCATCCTGACCAGCTCCGGAACCGGGGCCATGGAAGCCTCTGTGACCAACCTCCATCGCCCGGGGGATCAGGTCCTGGTAGTTCAAGGAGGGAATTTTGGGGAACGATGGGCTAAGATCTGTCAGGCGTACGGCTTACAGGTTATCCTTGTCGAAATCCCGTGGGGCGAGGCGGTAGATCCGAGGTTGTTGGCTGAACAACTGGAAAAGAACTCGCACATCAAGGCCGTATATGTCACCCTGTGCGAGACCTCCACTGGCGTGGTACACGATCTGCCGGCCATCGCGGAGGTCGTTCGCTCCCACCCGGCGCTTCTGGTTGTGGACGGCGTCAGTGGCCTATGCGCTGAGCAGCTCCTCACAGATGTGTGGCATGTGGACGTGGTCGTGTCGGCCACTCAGAAAGGATTGATGTGCCCACCGGGCATCGCCTTCCTAAGCCTGAATGATGCCGCCTGGGAGAGAGTAAAGGAGGCCACTCTTCCGAAATTCTACTGGGATTTTGCCCAGATGCGCCGCTTCTCGGAGAAAAACCAAACACCCTTCACTCCGGCCATCACCACCCTCTATGGCCTTGATGCCGCCCTGAAACTCATCCGGAAAGAGGGTCTGGAGAAAGTCATTCAGCGGCACGCGCGGCTGGCCAAAATCACCCGCGCAGCTATAACTGCCATGGACTTAAAGCTTTTCGCCCAGCGACCAGCCAATGCCCTCACCGCGGTCAAAGTACCTGAGGGAATGGATGGTATCCAGCTTCTGCATCATATAAACGAACAGCTCAACGCTGTGGTGGCCGGCGGACAGGCTCATCTTAAGGGAAAAATCTTCCGTCTGGCTCACCTGGGCTACGTGGATGAGCTGGACATAATCACAGCCATCGCCGTCCTGGAAAGAGGTCTGCGAACTATGAACTACAATTTCGCCGAAGGGGCAGGCCTGTTGGCAGCCCAGAAGATGATCTCTGAACAATGGGGAACCAACTCTTGAAAGTACTGGTCACAGAACCCATCTCCGATCAAGGTCTGGCCCGGCTCCGCCAGGAGTTAACGGTGGAGGTCAAGTTCGATCTTTCTCGAAAGGCCCTGCTGGCCTGCATCGGGGAATACGACGGGATCATCGTCCGGGGAGGCACTCGACTGGATGATGAGGCTTTGGCGCGGGCTACAAAGCTCAAGGTCATCGGCCGAGCCGGCACCGGAGTGGATAATATCGACATGGAAACGGCCACCCGCAAAGGCATCCTGGCGGTGAACGCTCCGGAAAGCAACACCATATCCGCTGCCGAGCACACCATGGCCATGCTGCTGGCTCAGCTGCGCAACATCCCCAAGGCCACCACCCGGCTGAGAAATGGGAACTGGAACAAGAAGGGGCTTCGCGGCGAAGAAGCCTATGAAAAATGTCTGGGCATCGTCGGGTTGGGCCGCATCGGATCCATGGTATCCCGCATGGCCCAGGGTCTGGGAATGCGCGTCATCGCCTATGATCCCTACATCACCGGGGACCGGTTCGAACGGTTTGGGGCGCAAAGTATGGAAACCCTCGATGAACTATGCCGGAAGGCGGATTTCATCACCATCCACACCCCGAAAAACGATGAGACATACGGGATGATAGGTAATGACCAGTTCGGCCTGATGAAAAAGGGCGTTCGGGTGGTCAACTGCGCCCGGGGGGGCATTGTCGATGAGCAGGCGCTGTACAGAGCCCTAAAAAGCGGCCGGGTGGCCAGCGCTGCACTGGATGTTTTCGACCAGGAACCTTGCCAAAAACACAAGCTCTTCTCCATGGACAACGTGATCCTGACCCCTCATATAGGTGGCTCTACAAAGGAGGCTCTGCAGCGCGTTGGGCGGGATATTGCCGAAGAGCTGATCAAAGCACTGCGCGGGGATCTGGTCAAATATCCCCTGAACATCCCGTTCATCGACCCCAGGTTGCAGGCTTTCATCAGACCCTACCTGCAGCTTGCCGAGAGAATGGGCCGCCTGTGCACCCAACTGTTCAGACCACAAATCGATGAACTGGAGATCGTTTACGGTGGCGAGATCTCGCGCTACAACACCGAACTGGTCAGCACTGCCATGGTTAAAGGGCTTTTCGCTCCCATCCTCGACCAGGAGGTGAATATGGTAAATGTCTCCAACATCGTCGCCGAGCGCGGTATACGCATAAAGGAAAGCAAAGTTGCTGAGATCGAGGATTTCCTCACCCTCCTGACGCTGAAGACCGCCGGCAGAGAAATCACTGGAACTGTATTTGGTAAAAACGACTTCCGCATCATCAGGATCGACGATTTTAAACTGGACATCGTGCCCTCGGGACCTATTTTAATTAGCTGGCACAGCACCGCTCACACTCACCAGCCCGGCGTCATTGGCCAGATCGGGACTATCCTGGGTCAGGCTCAGGTCAACATCCACCGCATCGAGGTGGGCAATAGCGAAAGGGGCAAACGGGCCATGTTGGTCCTGAATCTTGATAGCCCACTTTCTCAAGATCTCCTGCAAATCATCTGTCAGACCCCGGGGGTTCTGGACGCCAGGCTGATACAGCTATAATGATCAAAACTGTTTATGAAAAAATAATACCTCTTCCCACTCAACAGCTTACGCAATTCGAATCTGCCAATTATCCCGCCGATATTCTGACTCCATATAATTTTAAAAAATTTTTAAAAAATGTGTTGACAAAACACATGAAGTGTGCTATAATTGATTTCAAAGGTTGAGTTTGGCATATTAACGGAAGGTTTAGCTTATACAGAACTGCTAAGGGTTTCGTTTTCAACATCTTGTTTTGCGATTGCAAGGTAATGAAGCGTCCCCTTGGCGAATCACCAGTACTGTTTTTCGTGAACTTCAGCCGAGTCCGAGGAGACGTTCCGCGGATTCGGTTTTTTTAAAGAACAGAGTTCTGTCAGCTTCCGGAAAAACACCTCTTTAGCCTTAACAGGGCGGGACCCGGCTGCTCTTTTTTATCGAACTTTCCATCCCTTTTGAGCGTCTAAAGATGTGAAGATGCAACTGATACCATTTTAGGGGGAATAGCACATGATTTTGTCATCTAAGATACCGCTTCAGGGGACAAACCAAAGCTTACAACAATATCTTCAGGAAGTCGGAAAACCAGAATTGCTGACTAACAGCGAAGAGGCGGATCTGGCCCGGCGGATTAAAAAGGGCGATCGGGAAGCTCTGAATACATTGGTCTGTGCCAACCTCCGTTTTGTCATCAGTGTGGCCAGACATTATCAGAACCAGGGGGTCCCTCTTTCAGATCTGATCTCGGAGGGAAACATCGGCCTGATCGAGGCGGCCAAGCGTTTCGATCAAACCAAAGGCTTCCGGTTCATCTCCTATGCCGTGTGGTGGATTCGACAATCCATCCTGGCTGCGCTGGCCAAGCAGTCGCGCATCGTGCGGCTTCCTCTGAACAAGATCGCTGAGCTCCAAAAGATGAGCCAGGCCATCGAGCATTACATCCGCGATCACCATCGGTCTCCGCAAACCTCGGAAATTGCCGAACAGCTACAATTGGGTGAGGCCGAGGCATCACAGCTTTTCAGCGCATTTGGCCGGCATCTGTCCTTGAACGGCTCTCCCAACAACGGGGATGGCCTCAGCCTGCTCAATACCCTGCCCAACGAGAAAGATCCGCCGCCGGACGAAAATGTGCTGGTCGGCGACCTGGCCCGTCAGATGCAGAGGGCCATCAACACCCTGTCGCCCCGCCAATCAGAGGTTATCCGCATGTACTATGGTCTGGGCGGCAAAAAGCCGCAGACGCTGAAACAGATCGGCAAGCATTTCAACCTGTCGCGGGAGAGAGTGCGACAGATCAAGAAACAGGCTCTGGAGAAGCTGCGGCATGCCTGTAGAAAAAAGCTTCTGGAGCCGTACCTGGAGTAAGCAGAACAGCTTCTACTGTAAGCACAAAAGAACGAGGGGGATTCCGACGCGAGTCCCCCTCGTTTCTATGTCTGAAAAGAAAGGCGGATACTGGATTCTGGATGCTGGATAAAGGCAAAAACAATGCAAAAACCGAGATTCGAGACTCGTTAAAAGAAAACCCGATCCTGGTTTATTGTTGTCAAGTATTTTTTCTACGTTATTAGTTCAACATTGGA
>CBDUWG010000164.1:0-4743 GCA_965370845.1 uncultured bacterium | reverse complement strand
CGGGAGAAGGAATAAAATCCCCTTGTCTTCTCGAGGTCTGATCATGTGTCTACATCATAATCATTTGCGAACTCTCAAACTTGTGTGCTCGACTCTGACGGCGGGCTTCGTTCTGTTGGTATCCCAAATGACGGCCGCAGACCCCTTCAGCTTTGTGGTGGCGGCAGACATGCGCGGGTACTCCGGCACGGGTGTTTATGATGATTCCCGATATTTTCGAGGGGTCTGTGAGGCCATCGCCGCGACGGGCCCCGGCGCTTTCATGGTCAGCCCGGGGGATGTGGATCCGCCGGGTCAGGTGAGTTGGACCATCGAGCAGACCCTGGGAGATGATTATCTCTGGTACCCTGTGGTGGGCAACCACGAGGCCGAGACGCCCGGCGATATGGAATGGCTGCGCAGCTATAACGTCGCTGGAGAGGACCTTCCTCACGTTGTAAACGCCGGCCCGCCGGGTTGTCAGGAGACCACTTACTCCTTCGATTACCAGAACGCCCACTTCGTGGTGCTGAACCAGTATTACGATGGTGTCGGCGATACCGATGCCGATGGAGATGTCGTGGATGCCCTCTATGAGTGGCTGGCGGAGGATCTGGCGGCGACGGCCAGGGAGCACATCTTCATCTTCGGCCACGAGCCGGCATATCCGCAGCCCGATGCCAATAACGGACGGATGCGCCACATAGGGGACAGCCTGGACAAATATCCCGCCCGTCGGGATCGTTTCTGGGAACTTCTAACCGATGAGGGCGTTTTGGCCTACTTCTGCGGGCATACGCACAATTACAGTGCCATTAAGATCGACGGTGTCTGGCAACTGGACACCGGACACTGTCGAGGAGTGGGGGACACCGGCGCGCCGAGCACCTTCCTGATCGTCGATGTGGCCGGCGACAGCCTCGATGATGTCATGTTCCGTGTCTATCGCGATACCCACGATGGCATCTATGATTATAACGACATCGTATATGGCTGGGATGCATCGCCGTGGATCACGCTCTCCTCTTTCACTGCCCGTCAGGAAGCAGGGACCGTGGTCCTGGAATGGATAACCGAGAGGGAGAGGGCGCATCGTGGCTTTGTCCTTGAGCGCAGACAAAAAGAGGACGGCTGTTGGAATGAAATCGCCCGTTATACGACTAACGTAGAGCTTGTCGGTCAGGAAGGTGTTTCCCAGCGGATGACATATAAATATATCGATAGAATTGTCCAACCCGGTTTTGCTTACCAGTACCGGCTTGCCGTTGTGAGTTCTGATGGCCGGCTGGAACATCTCCAAACGGTGGAAACACGGGAAAATACAGGCCATAAAATATACCCGGATAACGAACTTTAAACCAAAACACTGATACTGTCAACAGGAGAGACTGCCATGCCCCCTACGTCACAAAACCAGGAGAGTGCTGCTGGCGCAACATCCCGCCCGGAGCAAAAGAGCACCTCCGGCCTGGCCTCACATGGCAAGGTGCAATTGACTCCCAATGCCATCACGGTCCTGCAGAGAAGATATCTGCGCAAAGACCACAGCGGGAAGATCATCGAGACCCCTGAGGAGATGTTCCGCCGGGTGGCCAGTAACGTGGCCTCGGTGGATGCCGAGTACCGCAGCAAGGAGGAGGTCAAAAGGACGGAGGAGGAGTTCTATGGAGTGATGGCCCGTCTGGAATTCCTGCCTAACTCGCCCACGCTGATGAACGCCGGGACCAGGCTTCAGCAGCTCTCAGCTTGTTTTGTGTTGCCCATCGAGGATTCCATGGAGAGCATCTTCGAGGGCGTCAAGAATACCGCTCTCATCCACCAGAGCGGCGGGGGCACAGGTTTTTCCTTCTCCCGCATTCGTCCCCGGAACGACGTGGTCCAGTCCACCAAGGGGATTTCCAGCGGCCCTTTGTCCTTTATGAAGGTCTTCGACGCTGCCACGGAGGCCGTCAAACAGGGGGGTACCCGAAGAGGGGCAAACATGGCCGTGCTGCGTGTGGACCATCCGGATATCCTGGATTTCATTCGCTGCAAGAAGGATGAGGGGGTTCTCTCCAATTTCAACATCTCCGTGGGCCTCACCGAGAAGTTCACGCAGGCTCTGGCCCGGGAGGAGGAGTACGAACTGGTCAACCCCCACACCCGGCAGGTGGTCAAGAAGCTGGACGCCAAGGCGGTCTTCAACACCATCGTGGACCTGGCCTGGCGAAATGGTGAGCCGGGGATCATTTTTCTGGACCGGATCAATCAGAGCAATCCCACACCCAAGATAGGAGAGATCGAGAGCACCAACCCATGCGGGGAGCAACCTCTACTGCCCTATGAATCATGTAACTTGGGCTCCATTAATCTGTCCAAGATGGTCTCCGAAAAGGAGATCGACTACGAAAAACTGGGGCCTCTGGTCCGCGCGGCAGTCCATTTCTTGGACAACGTCCTCGATGTCAGCCGGCAGCCTCTCTCCCAGATCGAGAACATGACCAAGGCCAACCGCAAGATCGGCCTGGGGGTGATGGGCTTCGCCGACATGCTCATCAAGCTGGGAATTCCCTACAATTCCGAGGAAGCCATCGGCTGTGCCGAGAAGGTAATGGCTTTTATCTCCGCCGAATCCAAGGAGATGTCGGCCCGGTTGGCTGAGGAAAGGGGTGTCTTTCCCAATTTTCGAGGCAGCATCTACGACGTGCCCAACGGTTTAAAGCTGCGCAATGCCGCCACTACCACCATCGCTCCCACCGGTACAATCAGCATCATCGCCGGCTGCTCGTCGGGCGTGGAGCCTCTATTCGCCCTCTGCTTTTTGCGCCATGTCATGGATGACGACAAGTTGCTGGAGATGAACCCCCTCTTCGAGCAGATAGCCCGGGAACGAGATTTCTACGATGAGGCTCTGTTTAAGAAGATCGCATCCAAGGGCTCTGTTAAAGGGATGAAAGCGGTGCCCGAGGATGTTCGCCAGTCCTTCGTGGTGGCTCACGACCTGGAGCCGGAGTGGCACATCCGCATGCAGGCCGCCTTTCAGAAATATACGGATAACGCCGTCTCTAAAACGGTCAACTTCGCCACTGAGGCCACTCGTGAGGATGTGGCCAAGGTGTACAGGCTGGCCTATGAGTCCGGGTGCAAGGGAGTGACCATCTATAGGGACAAGAGCCGCGAGCAGCAGGTCTTGAATCTGGGCACCACCCAGAGGACCGAGGCGCCCAAGCCCCGGTCACCCCGGGGTAGGCCGGTGGTTCTCCGGGGCACCACCGAGAAGATCGGAACGGGGTGCGGCAGCCTGTACGTGACCATCAACGAGGACCCTGTCGGGCTGTTCGAGGTCTTCGCTCAACTGGGCAAGGCGGGTGGATGTGCCGCTTCTCAGACAGAGGCCATTAGCCGGCTGGTCTCCCTGGCCCTACGCAGCGGCATCGAGCTGGAAGCTGTCCTTAAGCAGCTGCGTGGCATCCGCTGTCCCTCCCCTTCCTGGCAAGATGGTGGGATCGTCCTCTCCTGTCCGGATGCCATCAGCCGAGCCATCGAGAAGTATCTCAAGAACACCGACAGCTACGAGGGCGGCCTGAGGTTTCAGTTAGAGGGCAGTACTGGCGCCTGCCCCGACTGCGGGGGGACTCTGGAACATTCCGATGGGTGTGTTGTCTGCAAGCACTGCGGCTATTCGCGGTGTTGATGAAAAGATAGGGGTTAAGGACCCCGGAAAGACAGAGATTAGGGGATCAGGGGTTAGGGGTTAGTGAACCAAAACCCTTCCATCTTTCAAATCTTTGTTTTAGAACCTGATGTTTTGCTTTTCCCTAACCCCTATACCCTATACCCTAAACCCTGGGGTAGATGGGATGCAGTGGGCCGCGCTTCGACATATACTTTAGTATCAGCAATCGAATAAGTAGTACCCGTTGGCGGGGATGGCCGCGAGGCCTGAGATCATACCCCTGGAACCTGATCTGGGTTATACCAGCGGAGGGAAACGGATGGTAGTAAGGAAAGCAAATCCTGGTGGGGATTTGTTTTTTGTTTCCCACTGGCGGTGAGGATACTGGATACTGGATTCTGGATACTGGATGCTGGAAAGAAAACCCGATCCTGGATCCTGGTTAAAGCAAAAACAATGCAAAGGCCGAGATTCGAGACTCGTTAAAAGAAAAACCGATCCTGGATGCTGGAAGGGAAAACACGTGTACGCAACCGTGATTCTTGTAAAACCAAATATTTCTGTCATTCTGAGCGGCAGCGAAGAATCTGCTTTTCTCCTTTCGATTTCTTTCACGCCCGAAAAACAGGTGGCCGTGATCCTGGACGGTGTCGAACACCGCAAGCTGGGTTGAGGTTGTGGATGCTTGTTTGGAAACTGGGTGCCGGGCATGGTGGCCCGTCCGGTCGCTATGGTAGCGACTCTTTGCCTGCACCACAAAACCTCTTGACAATCACCTCTCTGAATGCTAAAATAGTAGATTGAGGAAGTTGTTCCGTCTGATCCTGAAAAGCATGCCCTACCATATTACAGACAAGGGGAGAATATGAGCAAACCAACTATTTCGCGCGGGGCCATCTTTCTTCTTCTGGCCAGCCTGTTGTGCTTTGGCCGGGCTCATGCCCGGACCTGGTATGTCAAGGCCGATGGCGGCGGGGATGCCACCGCCATCCAACCGGCAATTTACCGGGCCGAGAGCGGGGACACCATCCTGGTAGCGGCCGGTCGATACAGCGGAATCGACAACAGGAACATCGACTAAATGGAAAAAAGTCTGGTGGTCCGTTCTG
>CBDUWG010000163.1:0-4777 GCA_965370845.1 uncultured bacterium | reverse complement strand
TCCTTGATTTTGGATGCTTGTTAAGAACTAAACCTCGGAAAATGCAGAGTCAACCCGGCATATACTCAGAACCGAGCATTTCACTAACCAGGATCTAGAATCCAGTAAATTACTTGAAACACGAAAAAGGGAGTGCATTTTACGTGTCTTTCGATTCCGTCGTCGGTCAAGAGCGGCCGAAAAAGATCCTCAAAGGAGCCCTGGAGGGGCGAACTCTTTCCAGCTCATATCTCTTCTTCGGCCCCAGCGGTGTGGGTAAATTAGCTCTGGCTCTTGAATTGGCAAAAGCGGTTAACTGTCAGAGAGACGGGGTGCTGCCCTGCGATAATTGCTCGGCCTGCAGAAGGATCGCAAAGCTGAATTACTCGGATGTTTCCGTGACCTTCCCTGTACCCAGCACAATAAAGGACGAAGAGCTAAAGGATGCTTTCAAAAAACTGGCCGCCGATCTTTATCATCTCCCTCGCTTCCAAAAGAGCGCCTCCATACCCATCGACACTGTGCGGACAATACGCTCCGAGGCCAGCTACAAGCCTTTTGAGGGCCAGAAGAAGGTCTTCATCCTGGCCGACGCTCACAAACTCAACATCCACGCAGCCAACGCATTGCTTAAAACGCTGGAGGAGCCACCACCCAATGTTCTGATCATCCTGACCACGACTCAACCCGGCAAATTGCTTCCCACCGTTCTCTCCCGCTGCCAAAAGATCCGCTTTGGCCTGCTCTCCGAGATAGAGCTGGCTCGGGCACTTGAGACAACCTCCGCAGGCGATGCCAGCCAGATTCGCCTGGTCAGCCGCCTGGCCCAGGGCAACCTTGATCGGGCCAGGGAACTCCTCCGGGACGACGTCGCCGGGAGACGCTCCTCAACCCTGAGTATGCTCACCACGGCCCTGTCCGGCAATCTGCTCTCGGTGCTCAAATCGGCGGAAATGCTGGGAAAATCCAAGCACCGCTCCATCAGCGAGGAGAACCTGGAAACACTGCAGATCTGGTACCGGGATCTGCTACTTCTCCTGGAGGACAAAGAGGAGTACTTGATTAACCAGGATCTGAAGCCTCAGCTCAGCCAGATGGCCGCTCAGTATGACTGGCCGGGTGTGCTGCGATCCCTGCATCTGATCGAGGATACCCGAAGGGCCTTAGAGTTTAACGTGAACCTCGAGCTGGCCTGGATGGTTTTGCTGTTTAAGCTAAAGCGCCTGCGACGAGTTAGAACCTGACCTTATAGTGTTTGTTCCAGAATTGGAGAATAAAGATGAATGAGTTCTTTGAGATCGCCTTCAAGGGCAACCGGCGGGCCATCTATGCTAACTCTCTTTCCCTGCCTCTGAAGATCGGCGACCATGTTGTCGTCGCCGCAGAACGAGGCGAACATCTCGGAGAGGTACACCAAAAAGTAGACCCGAAGCATGTAGACGTGAAGAAAAAACCGCCGCTTCAGATAGTACGCCGGGCCTCCGGCGAAGAGGTTCAGCGGCTGGCCGAGCTGCGCAAAATGGAAGCTGAGGCCTATAACGTCTGCCTGCAGAAGATTGCCGAGCGCGACCTGGTCATGAAGCTGGTGGGTGCGGAATATCAATTCGACGGAAACAAGATCACCTTCTATTTCACCGCCGAGAAGAGAGTGGATTTCCGGGAGCTGGTCAAGGACCTGGCCGCCCAGTATAAGACGCGCATCGAGCTGCGTCAGATCGGGGTTCGCGACGAGGCGCGCCGCATTGGCGGTTTTGGCATCTGTGGTAAGAAGCTTTGCTGTACCACTTTCATCTCCGATTTTGAGCCCATCACCACACAGCTGGCCAAGGATCAAAACCTCTCTTTGAGCCCCACAAAAATCTCCGGGGTCTGCGGGCGGCTCATGTGCTGCCTGCTTTTCGAGGAGGAGTTCTACAAAAATGCCCGCAAGAAGTTCCCGGAGCCGGGCACCAAGATCGTCACCGCGAAGGGGACCGGTGTCGTAAACCGAGTCGATATCTTCCATGAGCAGATCCACCTGGTCTATGAGGACGGCCAAGAGGATAAGCTACACCTCTCCGAAATCACAGTAAAACAAAAACCTCGACGGCGGCTGCTATCCAAAAAGGGAGACAAGGAAAAGACCTAGCGGCTCATCCTGCTGGAATCCCCCTATTCCCGAGACATCACAATAAGGGAGAACAGTGTGTCCAGTTTTAAACGAATCCTCGTGACCAGCGCGCGGCCTTACGCCAACGGCCCCATTCACCTGGGTCATCTGGCCGGCTGTTATCTTCCCGCCGACATCTACACCCGCTACCAGCGCCATCTAGGTCAGGACATCATTCACATCTGCGGGACGGACGAAAACGGCGTGCCCATCACCATCCGGGCGGAGAAAGAATCGCTTAGCCCTCAAGATATCGTGGATCGCTATCACCGGAGCATCGCCGATAGCTTCCAGCAGTTCGGCATCAGCTTCGATAACTTCTCCCGGACCTCCCTACCCATCCACCATCGGACAGCCCAGGACTTTTTCCACAAAATTCACCAGCAGGGTTACATCGAGCCTCGCGTCATCAAGCAGCTCTATTGCGATCACTGCCAGCGTTTTCTGGCCGACCGCTATATCGAGGGCACCTGCCCTCACTGCGGCACCCCAGGGGCTTATGGGGATCAGTGCGAGAGCTGTGGACATTTGCTGGAGCCCACCGCCCTGGTGGATCCCGTGTGCAAAATCTGCAACGGGACCCCTCAGGTGCGCGAGACGAAACACTGGTTCTTCCGCCTGGACGCATTTCAGGATCGCCTGCAAACCTGGCTGGAGACCAAGACCAACTGGAAATCCAACGTCAAAGAGTTTTGCCGGGGCTGGTTCGATACCGGCCTGAAGCCCCGGGCCATCACCAGGGACCTGCGCTGGGGCGTGCCCGTTCCTCTGGAGGAAGCCAAGAACAAGGTCCTCTACGTCTGGTTCGACGCGCCCATCGGCTACATCTCATCTACTATTGAGTGGGCCGAGAAACGGGGAGAACCTGACCTGTGGAAAAAATACTGGCTCGATCCGGAAACCCGGTTGATCCACTTCATCGGCAAAGATAATATCGTATTCCACGCCCTGGTCTGGCCGGCCACGCTCATGGCCTATGGCAAGTACATCCTTCCCGCGGAGATCCCGGCCAACGAATTCCTGAACATGGAGGGCAAACAACTGTCCACCAGCAGGAACTGGGCCGTATGGCTGCCCGACTACCTCCAGGAGTTCTCCCCGGATCCTCTGCGATACTACCTGGCGGCCAGCGCTCCGGAGAACCGGGACGCGGACTTCTCCTGGAAGGGTTTTCAGTCCAAAAACAACACGGATCTGGCCGGCGTTTTGGGCAATTTCATCAACAGAACTCTGACCTTCTTGCAAAAGTACTTCGACTCCCGAATTCCCCAGCCGGAGACTTTCCAGACGCAAGATCAGACCTTTATCGAGGCCATCTCTAAAGCCCCGGCGAGCGTTGGCCAGCTCCTGGACACCTTTCAGGTGAAGCTTGCCACACAGGAATGCATGAACCTGGCCCGTCTGGGAAACAAGTATTTCAACGACCAGGAGCCGTGGAAGACGCGCAATGATGATCCTGGGCGCTGCGCTACCACGCTCTATCTTTGCGCCCAGATGCTCTCCACCCTGAGCATCATCTTCGAGCCCATTCTGCCTTTCTCCGCTGAAAAACTCTGCAAAATGCTGAATCAGGATGATCCCATCAGCAGCTTCGCCTGGGAACAGGCTGGAGAGCTCCGCCTTCGCCCGGGACACCATATCGGGACGCCGCAGATCCTGTTCCCCAAAATCGAGGACCAGACCATCGCCCGTCAGATAGAGCTCCTGCATGAGGGCTCCAAGCCCCCGGCTCAACCGTAACTATTGACCTGAGATCTATGCTCATCGACTCACATGCCCATCTGAACTTCTCCCAGTTCAAAAATGACCGTGACCGGGTCATCCGCCGCGCTCTGAGTGCCGGAGTGACCACGATCATCAATGTGGGCACAGACCTGGCCAGCAGCGAAGATTCAGTGGCCCTTGCCCACCGTTACCCGTCTGTCTATGCGGCCGTCGGCATCCACCCCCACGATGCCAGCCAGCTCTCTCCTAAAACCCTGGACAGGCTTGCTGCTCTGGCCCGGGGAGATAAAACGGTGGCCATCGGTGAAATAGGCCTGGACTTCTACCGCGATCTCTCACCCCGTGACCAGCAGCGGGAGGCCTTCCGCCAGCAGATCCGGCTGGCCATCGATCTGCACATGCCCGTGGTGGTCCACGATCGGGATGCCCATGCAGAGGTGCTGGAGATCCTCAAAGAGGAGCAGGCTCATCGTGCGGGCGGGGTCCTGCACTGTTTTTCCGGCGATATTCACATGGCCCGTCAGGTCCTGGATATGGGCTTTTTCATCTCCTTTGCCGGACCCATCACGTATGGCGGCGAGAAGAAAAAGACCATCGCCGGGCAGATTCCACTGGAGAACATGCTGGTGGAGACCGACTGCCCCTTTCTGACCCCCGTCCCCCATCGAGGCAAGAGAAACGAGCCTTCGTATGTGCGTTATGTGGCCGAGAAGATCGCCGAGCTACGGGGTGTTTCGTTTGAGGAGCTGGCGGAGGCGACATCCTTAAATGCTATGCGCTTGTTTGGGATTAGAGATCAGAGATCGGGAGAAATAAGGGGTTTGTGGAAGAAAGAATAGCAATAGCAATAAAAGGATAATTCAAAAAACTAAATGCCAAAGGTAAAGAAACCTTTGTCAACGGTATTGAAACAAGATGACAAAT
>CBDUWG010000162.1:0-4800 GCA_965370845.1 uncultured bacterium | reverse complement strand
TGGTGATCTGGGACAATGACCGCATCTCCGGCCCCAAGAAGGCCGAGACGCAGATCTACACCGTTCGCTTCCCATCTATTCACGAGATCCTGGCCCAGGTGCAGGAGGAGCAATCCCTGCAAATTGAGGATCTGGAGGAGATGCTGGAGGAGGAACGAGCTCTGAAGGAGAGGCTGGAGCAGATCCGCCGGGAGTTGGAGAACGAGGAGCAGATGAGCTGGGAGCAGAAGAAGGATGTGGAGATGGTCCTGGAGCGACAGCAGGAGATCGCTGAGCAGCTGGCCGAAATCGCCGAGCAGATGGACCAGACCCTGCAGAGGGCCCAGGAGAAGCGGGTGGCCGGTGCCCAGATCATGGAGAAGATGGAGCAGATCCGGGAGCTGATGGAAGAGGTGGCCACTCCCGAGATGCGGCAGGCCCTGGAGAATCTGCAGAAGGCTCTCCAGGAGCTGGACCCCGAGCTGGTCAAACAGCAGTTGGACCAGTTTAACCTGACCCAGGAGGATCTGCTCAAGCGGCTGGAGCGCACCCTCTCCATACTCAAGCGGCTGCAGGCAGAGCAGCAGCTGGATGCCCTGGTAAAGAAAACGGAGGATATGCTCAACAGACAGGATGGGATCATGGAAGAGGCGGAAGAAATGGACACCCCTTCCGCAAAAGACATGGAGAAGCTGGCCTCGGAACAGGAAAATCTACGGCAAGAGGTCGAAGCCCTTCCCGATGAGATGAGGGAGCTATCCGAGCTTATGGATCAGTTTCCGGAGATGCCGGCCGAAGAGCTTAACCAGATGGCCGAGCAGTTGGAGGCATCGGAGCTGGCTCAGCAGATGGATCAGGCAGCTAAGGAGCTCTCCGCCGGCCGCAGGCAGAAGGCCCAGAAGAGCCAGAAACAGGCAGCTAAAACCTTGAGTCAGCTCAACAAAGATATGCAGATGCTCCAGAGCCAGATGAGCGGAAGGATGAAGAAGGAGATCACCGAGGCCATTAAGGGCTCGGTGAAAGATCTGTTAGCCATATCCCAGGAACAGGAGCTGCATCGCTCTCGGGTTCGGGAATTGGATCGGGAGAGCCCAAACTTCGGCAATTTAGCCGAGGGTCAGCTCAGTTTGATGGAGGCCGCTGCCCGGGTGGCCAACGATGTCTATAGTGTGGCCCAGAAGACCTTTTTTATAAGCCCCGAGGTGGGCAAAGCCCTGGGCAACGCCCAGGCTCAGATGAGGAAGGCTCTGGATGGTCTGGAGAAGCGGAACGCTTCCGGGGCAGCCCACGCGGAGAAGGCTTCTATGGTGGCCCTCAATGAGGCAGCCCAGCAGTTGATCATGTCCCTGAATGCCATGGGATCTTGCGCGTCGTCTGGCGGGATGGAGGCGATGATGCAGCAGCTCCAGGGGATGAGCGAGGGCCAGATGAGCATCAACCAGCAGACCATGGGAATGGGCCAGCAGGGCCAGTACACCATGGAGCAGAGGGCTCAGATGGGCCGGCTGGCCGCCGATCAGGAGGCCATACGGCGTGGCATGGAGGATGTGCTGAAGGAGTTCGGCAACCGCTCGGAAATCCTGGGACGTCTGGACAATCTGGGCGAGGAGATGAAGAAAGTGGTGGACGATCTGGCGCAAAGGAAAGTGGACCAAAGGACCATAGATAGGCAGCAGAGGATCCTCTCGCGAATGCTGGATGCGCAAAAGTCCCTAAGACGCAGGGATTATACCCGGCGTCGCCGATCTCGTCCGGGGCAGGTTGTGATCCGTCACGATCCGGGAGAGTTGCCGGAAAGTCTGAGCAAAAGAGATGATAAGCTGCGCCGCGATCTGCTGCGTGCCCTGTCGGAGGACTATCCCAAGGCCTATAAGGATCTAATCCGGGCATACTTCCAGGCTCTGTCCCGGACAGAGGAGCAGTGAGGAGAAGAAGTTGATAAGGACCGTTACTGTATTGGCCGGTATAGTGCTGCTGCTGGCTGTTTCCACATCTGTCGGGGTTCAATGGGCCCAGCAGATGAGCCTGGCCAGGCAGTATGAGAAGCAGGCTCGGTTTGAGGACGCCCTGAAGATTTACATTGAGCTTTGGACGGAAAGGCCCGAGGATGCCGAGCTCATGGCCCGGATACATGTGGTTTACAAAGAGCTGAAGCGCTATCCCGAGCTCATCGAATTTCTGAGTCACAGGCTGGATAAAAGCCCGGGAAATCTCGACCTGCACATGGCCCTGGGGGAGGTGTTTTTTCTCTCCGGTCAGCTTCAGCAGGCCAGAAAGACCTGGCTTGCGGCCGTACGGCTGTCGCCCGGGAAGGAAACAGGCTACCTTAGGGTAGGCAGAGCTTTCTGGGAAAGAGGCATGTTGGCGGAGGCGGAGGAGGTCTTTCTGCGGGGGAGGAAGGTTTTGAGCGATAAAACCTTGTTCGCTGAACCTCTGGCGCGTATCTATGAGCTGGGCGCGAAATACAGGGCAGCCACCGGCGAGTACCTCACCTGGCTTACCCTGGATGTGCGCAGGATGAGCTACGTGAACGCGCGTCTGGCCCAATTCCCCGAAGATCCGCAGGTGGCAGCGATGGTGCAGAAAGCCCTGAGCTCGGCTGTGGGGGAAGATCCACAGCTGCTTGAATTCCGGCACCTGTTTGGCCATCATCTGATCAGGATGGGAAACCCGGATCTGGCCTACGAGCAGTTTTTGATCCTCAACGACCGGGAGAAAGGCTCCAGCGGGAAGGTCCTGATCGGCTTCGCCAAAAGATGTGCAGAGCTGGGCTACCACGACGCGGCCATAAAGGCCTGCCAGGAGGTGGTGCTCCGCTATCCGGATGAGCCGACGGCCCTCCAGGCCCGGCTGGCGGTGGGCGATAATTTGGTCGCTATGCAAAGATATCAGGATGCCCTGGCCGCTTATGAAGAGCTTATTCTGCGCCATCAAAAAAGCTCTGCGGCGGCCGAGGCCCTGTATGCTTCAGGAGAGATCCATTTTCTGCATCTGAACGACACCGAGAGCGCCCTGGCAGCCTATCGGGTTCTGGCGGCGCAAGCGGGGGGGGTGGTCAGGAGCCCCGACGCAGCCTTTCGCATAGGCGACTGTCTGGAGGTCAAGGGAGATCTGCAAGGGGCCCGGGAGCAATACCAGCTACTTGCCCGGGGACATGGCCCAGAGGAGGTTGGGGAGAAAGCGGCGTATAAACTGGCTGAGCTGTCCTTTTTAGAGGGCGAATTTGAGCAGGCCAAAGAGGGTTTCGACAAGCTGGTCAGCGACTTTCCGCAGGGTTTCTACGTGAATGATGCCCTGGTTTTCTCTATGTTTTTAGAAGACGGCCTCTCCGGGGAAGAGGAGGCCCTGAAGGCCTATGCCCAGGCCATGAGCCTGGGATTGCAGCGGAACTACCGCCTGGCCTTGTCGGCATACCAAGAGGTTATGGATCAATTTCCCTCAACAAACCTTTGTGATAGCATACTGATGGAAACAGCTCAACTTCGAGAAAGAAGCGGCCAGCACCAGGAGGCTCTGGCCGATCTCAACAATCTGATCGCCGACTATCCCCAGAGTCGGCTTTGCCCCGAGGCTCAGCGGCGCATCGGGGAAGTTTACGAGCTGCGACTCAAAGACCTGACCATGGCCATCCAGGCCTACGAGCAGGTGCTCTCCGATTATCCCCGCTATTTGTTTTACGATGATGTGCGCAAGAGGGTCCGCCGGCTTAAGGGAGAGGAATCAAGCTGAGCGGCCCACAGGTGTTTCTCTCTACCCCCCCGCAAACACCGCCTTCAGCTCTCCCCAACTGCTGCTGTCCGGAAAATCCGCTTTGGAGTCTTCCCAGCAAAACACCCGCCAGATACTACCAGCCCCCTCGAAAATGTAAAATGTAGCTCTGCCGGCCATGTGCTGGGGCGCGCTGACCGTGTCCTGGTCCACCGTGAGATCGTAGATCACCTCTGCCCTGACGGTGTCCCCGGTTGGGTAGAAGTTGACCTCCATGGTGGAATCGATCAGGGCCAGATCGATGAACGTGTTTGTGGTGCCGGAGGAGAAGATGGAGCGGGTCACGTCAACCTCATCTTCCAGGCACCAGTGGTCGAAAATGCCGGGATGCTGGGCATTGTCCTCAGGATCAGGGATGAATAGGAAATCATCTGAGAAACAGTCGCTGAAATTATCGATGATCTGATCGTTGTAGGAGCACTCCAGATTGCGCAGTACGGCGTCGTAGAATGTGGGATCCTCCCAGGTTCCCCGGCGAACGCTGGGTTGATCGGCGGAGCGGGTGGCAAAGGGGTTTTTGCAGCCCAACAGCAGCAATATCATCAGCATGAGGAACGCTTTTTTCATGAGAATCTCCGTCAAAAGGAGTGCTGCAGGTTCAACTGCAGGCGGTCATAAGTTCTCTCCGGAAACCCGGATGCGTCTTCCACAGAACGGCCCAGTGAAAAAATTATGTCGTTGTCCGGCCAAAGCCTGTACCGGCCGGATAGGCCTATGCGCTTGCAGAGCAACTGGTTTCTAAAAACCCGCGCTCCCTGGTTGTGGCGGTATTCCCGTCGGCGGCTATATCCAAGATTGGGCGTGATGATCAGACGGGGAATCAGGGGATAGGAGACGGAAAGATCTGTGTTCTGGAAAGATTTGTCCCACGATAAAATTTCCACCCAGCCGTCGTCCCGCACAAGACGGCCAAAATCCTCAACTCGATAGGTGTAGCTGATGTTCAAGCTGAACTCCTCCCCCAACCGGTAGCTCAGGTCTGTGATAGTCTTGGCCTGGCGGAAGATGTTGCTCTTGATATCGGTGAACAGATCATCGAAGTCATATTCAGTG
>CBDUWG010000161.1:0-4865 GCA_965370845.1 uncultured bacterium | reverse complement strand
AGTTCCCCCTTCTGGCAAAAAAAATTATGGCACCGTTGAACACGGCTCCAGTTGGACTCTTCCCTTCTCCCCCCGGCTCAAATAACCGGCATCCACCTGGGTGTCGTGACCGAAGAAAACCAGCCAGCCCTGCTCGACGGCCTGCTGGATCATCTCCTTCTTTTTTCTCATGGTCTCCAGGGGAAAAAGGTCGACGCCAGCCACATAGGCGGTCCTCAGATGAGACGTGGTGGGAATCAAATCCCCGCAGAACAGGGCCGTCTTGCCTGCCGATGAGATGAGAACGACCTGATGTCCCCTGGTATGCCCTCCCGTGCTCACAACCTGGATGCCCGGAGCGATCTCCATCGGACCATCCACCAGCCGAAGCAGCCCTTGCTCCGAAAGGGGGAGAAGCATCTCCTTGAAGTAGGAGGCCCGGGAACGAGCATCAGGGTTCAGGGCATCCTGCCATTCCCTCTCCTGAATCACATGCTGTGCACGGGGAAAGGTGGGCACAAAGGCTCCATCCTGCCGGCGAACACAACCCCCGGAGTGGTCGAAATGCAGGTGCGTGAGGATCAGCACATCGATATCATCCGGCCCGAGGCCCAGCTGACGCAACTGCGTCATGGCCCCGGAGGGCTCCTTCACCCCGTAATTGGCCTTCCACTTCGCCGGAATGGCATCGCCAAGGCCCGTCTCCACCAGG
Source organism: uncultured bacterium (assembly GCA_965370845.1). Classification (GTDB taxonomy): domain Bacteria; phylum SM23-81; class SM23-81; order SM23-81; family SM23-81; genus DAOVRJ01. The sequence goes on along the minus strand of CBDUWG010000161.1, from coordinate 4,174 downwards.
ATGTTCTTCTGCCCCGTTCTCACCAACAGCAGGTTGGCCCGCAACTCGACCCGATTTTGATCATCGGGCGGCGTCAGGGTCTTCCACAAAACTCGCGGAATGACCCCGAACATGGCCCCACCGTCTATCCAGAAAGTATTCTCATGCAAGCTGTACAGATCAAACTCGCCTAGCCGCATATCATCCTCTCATCTATTATGTCTGTTCCGCGAGCATGTCCTGGAAAAAAACTCATCCTCAGGTCTCCTGGGCCTCCCCCATCCCCTCCCCGATGCTCTGACGGATGAATTCCACGATCTCACCTGTAGCGGTCCCCGGCCCAAACATCTTGCTCACACCCATGGCCAGCAGCTTTTCCCGATCCTCCTGGGGAATGATCCCACCACCACAAACCAGAATCTGCCCTTCAGCTCCATGGTCCTTCAGCAAACTCATCACCCTGGAAAAAATTGTGATATGGGCTCCGGACAGGATGCTGATCCCGATGACGTCCACATCCTCCTGGATGGCCGACTCCACGATCATCTCCGGGGTCTGGCGCAGACCGATGTAGATCACCTCCATGCCGGCATCGCGCAGGGCACTGGCCACGATCTTGGCTCCGCGATCGTGTCCATCCAATCCGGGCTTGGCGATGAGAACCCTGATCTTTCTCTCCATAGCCCCTCCCGTTATCAGAAAACAGGTGGTTCCCGATACTCTCCGTATATCTCCCTGAGAACATCGCAGATCTCTCCCATGGTGACATAAGCTTTGACGGCCTCAAGGATTGGAGGAATGAGGTTTTTATCCTTTCGGGCCGCTTGCTGAATATCTTTATAGGCTTTATTGACAGCTCGGCTGTTTCGCCTGGCCCGCAAGCTGCGCACTTTTTTCTTCTGATCCTCCTCCATCTGCTGGTCGATGCGCAGCAGCTCGATCTCCACCTCCTCATCCTCCCGTTCGTAGCGGTTGACCCCCACCACCACCCGTTTCTCTTGCTCCACGGCCTTTTGATAGGCGCTGGCGGCAGCGGCAATCTCTCTCTGGAAGAAAGCCTTTTCGATCCCGGCTATCACTCCCCCCAGAGCCTCGATCTTCCGGAAATACTCCTCGGCCCCCTCTTCCATCTTACTGGTCAGGCTCTCCACGAAGTAAGATCCGCCCAGAGGATCTATGGTGTTGACCACCCCCGTCTCATGAGCGATGATCTGCTGAGTCCGCAGGGCAATCTGAACCGCCTTCTCCGAGGGCAGGGCCAGGCTCTCATCCATGGAATTCGTATGCAGCGATTGGGTGCCGCCGAGAACGGCCGACAGGGCCTGAAAGGCCGTGCGCACGATGTTGTTCTCGGGCTGCTGGGCGGTGAGGCTACACCCGGCCGTCTGGGTGTGGAAACGCATCAGCCAGGAGAGGGGATTTTTGGCGCCATATTTCTCCCTCATGGTCCGGGCCCATATCCTTCTGGCCGCTCGATACTTGGCGATTTCCTCGAAGAAATCCATGTGGGCATTGAAGAAGAAGGAGAGCCGGGGAGCAAAGACATCCACGTCCAGACCGGCATCGATGCCAGCCTGGACATAGGCAAAACCATCGGCCAGAGTGAAGGCCAGTTCCTGCACGGCTGTGGATCCGGCCTCACGGATGTGGTAACCGCGTATGGAAATAGTATTCCACTGGGGAACGTGCTGAGCGCAAAATCCCATGATATCGGTGATGAGTTTCATGTGCGGAGTGGGGGGAAAGATCCACTCCTTCTGAGCGATATATTCCTTGAGGATGTCGTTCTGCAGAGTACCCCTGAGCTTCTCGGAGGGAACACCCTGTTTCTCCCCCACGGCGATGTAAAGAGCCAGCAGAATCGCCGCCGGCGCATTGATGGTCATGGAGGTGGAGACCTTGTCCAGGGGGATGCCATCGAAGAGAATCTCCATATCCTCCAGAGAGTCAATGGCTACGCCACAGCGGCCCACTTCCCCCTGAGAAAAGACGTGATCGGAATCGTATCCCATCAGAGTGGGCATGTCAAAGGCGGTGGACAGACCGGTCTGACCCCGGTCCAAAAGATACTTGAACCGTTGGTTGGTATCAGCGGCACTCCCAAAACCGGCGAACTGCCTCATGGTCCACAGCCGCCCCCGGTACATGTTATGTCTGATTCCCCGGGTGTAGGGAAACTCACCGGGAAAACCCAGTTGCCGCTGGTAATCAAATCCCGGCAAACTGCCCGGAGTGTGAAGAATATCCACGGGAATGCCGGAGATGGTGACGAAAGGATCTTCATCTCCCGACGCTTTGGTCCGGGCCTTTTCTCGCCACTGCTGCTCACCGGCAATCTCTTTTTCAGCGGGTGAATCTGCCATCAGATCTCAGCTCCTTTTACACGTTCCAGGAGTTGGTCAACCGCCAGGTAAGGATTTAGCTTTCCTTCTAAAATATCGGCGATGACCTCATCCAGACTTCCCTCTCCAGCCAAACGCCTCTCCATGTTCTTCTGTACAGTCTCGGAGAAAAGCTGCCTTACCTCCGCACGCAACAGCTCCTCTTTTCGCTTCTTTAAATATCCAGTCCGGGCCAGGTAATCCCTCTGTCGATCGATATTCTCCAGGAGAAGGTCCACACCATGACCATGCCGGGCCTCAGTCTTCAGCACTGGATAATCCCAATCGTTATTTTTCCTGCCCAGGTCTAAAACGGCTTGCAGCTCAACGGCCATTCGATCGGCCCCATCCCGGTCGGCCTTGTTGATCACGAAGATATCGGCGATCTCCATCAGACCCGCCTTCATGGCCTGAATGCTATCCCCTGATTCGGGAACCAGGACCACTACGGTTGTGTCCACCACCTCGGCGATATCCAGGGCCACCTGTCCAACCCCAACGCTCTCGATGAGGATGAAGTCCTTTCCGAAGGCGTCCAGGACCACGGAAACCTCTCTGGTTGCCCTGGCCAATCCTCCCAAACTACCCCGACTGGCCATGCTGCGGATAAAAACGTCCTTGTGCAGCCCCAGATCTTGCATGCGTACACGATCGCCCAACAGAGCACCGCCGGTGAAGGGGCTGGTCGGATCCACGGCGATGATGCCCACGGTCTGCTGGCGACCGACCAGAAGTTTGGCCAGCTCGTCCACTATGGTGCTCTTGCCCGCTCCGGTAGATCCGGTGATCCCGATCTTCTTGGCCTTTCCCGTACGATGATACAGGGAACCCAGCAGTTTGCGATATCCGGGGGCCTCATTTTCCACCAGCGAGATCACCCTGGCCAGCGCCAGTGTTTTCCCTTTTATGAATTGCTCCAGCAACTCCTGCTCAGACCACGGTTGCCGGAACCCCATGGCCTCAGTGTTCGATGCCATCCCGTGATCCCCTCCCCTGTCGGAAATAATGCTTAACCTCCCTCATCTCGGTGACCAAATCGGCTGCCTCGAGGATCTCCTGGGGAGCATAGCGGCCGGTGAGGACAAGTTCCGTCTCAGCGGGCCTGTTCTCTATAAGCGCCAGCACATCCTGCAGATCAATCAGCCGAAAATCCAGCGCCACATTGATCTCGTCCAAGATCACCATGTCGTATTCGCCGCTGGATAGAATCTGGCCGGCGTGAGCCAGTCCCTCTCGAGCCAGGCGGAGGTCAATTTCCGCGGGGTTCTTTCGATCCACGAAATCGGGGCGACCGAACTGGCGAACGACGAAATTGGGCAGGTTCCCGATGGCCTTCAGCTCACCATATCCGGGATCACCCTTCATGAACTGGACCATGTAAACTTTAAACCCGTGGCCGATGGCCCGCAAGGCCAGGCCCAGAGCAGCGGTGGTCTTTCCCTTGCCATCGCCGGTGTAAACCTGAACCATGCCGGAGTTGACTTTCTCTGGAGACACCATCGATCCCTCTGGATTCCGGCGCAGGCAACGCCAGTTTAAAAATCGATCCTTTTAACTATGACGTGAGCTATACAGGGATGAAGTTCCCACAGCGTTCACCCGCAGGTCTTTGGCCCGCAACTGCAGGGAAGTTCTCCCCTGCCACCTGTTCTCCTCCAGGACAAAGGCCACGCTCAGGTTGGGCTTACCCATCTCCAAATCACCGAGACGCTCGCCCATGCCGAAGGCGATGACATCCAGAACCTTCCCGTTTTGGCGAACCTTAAATTTGAGATGATTCTTGCCCACTACGCGCGGATACCCCACCACCTCCA
>CBDUWG010000160.1:0-4868 GCA_965370845.1 uncultured bacterium | reverse complement strand
CCCGTTTGGAACGCTATGGGACTGCACCCTGAAAAACTTCGCCGGCGTTCAATTCGGTTGAAGGATTACGATTATTCACAAGGTGGCGCATATTATGTCACCGTTCGTACATATAAAGGAGCTTTTTTGTTCGGCAATATTAAAAATGGTGCAATGGATTTAAGTGAACATGGACATATTGTTAAAACCGAATGGATGAAAACAGCACAATTGCGAACCAATGTAGTTTTGGATCAGTTCGTGATCATGCCTAATCATGTGCATGGGATTATATTCTTGATCGATAAGAACGTGGGCACGGCACGCCGTGCCCCTACAATTGGACCTGGCTCGTATGCATACGAGAGCTTTGGAAAACCCATCTCCGGTTCGTTGCCCACCATCATTCGTTCATTTAAATCCGGGGTTACCAAACACATTAATGAACTACGCAAAACGCCAGGCGCTCCTGTCTGGCAACGTAGTTTCTACGATCACGTTATCCGTAACGAGACCGAATTGAATATCAAACGCGAATATATCCTCAACAACCCTCTCAAATGGGATCTGGATAAAAACAACCCTAAAAACCTCCAACGATGAAAAACGACATATTCCAACAAATCACCGATCTCCTCGCCGAGCACTCCATCCCCTACCAACACGTCCACCATCAGCCCACCCACACCTCTGCAGAATCGGCCCGGGCGCGGGGCGAGAGCGTGCGCATCGGTGGCAAGGCCCTGGTGATGAAGATCGAGGACGACTTCAAGCTGTTCGTCCTCAGCGCTGCCCGGAAACTGAACTCCCGGGCCATCAAGAACCATTTCGGCATCAAGCGAACCCGATTTGCCACCAAGGATGAGCTGATGGAGCTAACCGGCTGTGTCCCCGGCTGCGTTCCACCATTCGGGGAGCCCATCCTGCCCCTGGAGTTCTACCTGGATAACTCCATCCTCAATAATGAGAAGATCGCCTTCAATGCCGGATCGCTGACCGATTCGATCATCATCAAGGTGGAGGATTATCTGAGTTTGGTGAGCCCGAAAGAAATTTTCGATTTTTCCGCTCCGGCAAGGGGGCTAAAGAGTTCCAGCGGGTGCTGCATACCCGGTGAGGGAGTTGACAGATAGCGATCAAAAGGCGGGCCTTGGGCCCGCCTTTTTTATAGCTTCTCCCCAATCAACCTGGATGAGGCTTGACAAAAGAGCACTTTTCCCTTGACAAAAAGGGGGAAACATGCTATAATTGAAATTGACAATCAAAATCAAAATTCGAGTGAAATATGAGCGGGACAAAAACACTTCGTCAATATTTGCGGCACAGGGGGCTGAAGGTCACCCAACAGCGGGAGGAAATCGCCCAGATCTTCCTGGGTTCCGAACGGCACCTCAGCGCCGAGGACCTCTATCAACAGATTCGGGAGATCTATCCCGGGGTGGGGCTCTCCACCGTCTACCGCACATTGAAGCTGTTGGTGGAGGCCGGCCTGGCCAGCCAACGTCAACTCGGGGAACGCATCACCCGCTTCGAACCCGTGGCCGGAGGCGAGCACCACGATCATTTCATCTGCATCAACTGCGGCGCCATCATCGAGTTTGAGAACCAGGACCTGGAAGATCTACAGGAAGAGGTGGCCAAAAATCACAAATTCACCATACTGAGACATAATTTGGAACTCTACGGCTATTGCCAGAAATGTCGCCGTCGTTGACCAAGAGCACAAACACTACTGCATGCGAAACGTGAGGTTGGAATGGAAACAGTGAATCTGACCAGGATGAAATCTGGAGATCGGGGCACCATCGCCCAGATCAGGGGCGGCCGGGGGATGAAAATGCGTCTGACCGCCATGGGAATCCGGCCGGGAACCAAGATCAGCAAGGTGAGCGCCCAACTGATGCGCGGCCCGGTCACCATCAGTATGGGAAATACTCGGGTGGCCGTCGGATTCGGAATGGCCGGGCACATCATCGTGGAGCTGGAGGGGTAAAGCGGTTATCATCTTTTGAGAAGGGACATGATGAAGAAAATCCTGTTGATGGGCAGCCCCAACGTGGGCAAAAGTGTGATCTTCTCCCGTCTGACGGGTGTGCGGGTCATCGCCTCCAACTATCCGGGGACCACCGTGGGTTACACCCGCGGCACAATGAGGCTGGGGGGTGAAAAGGTCGAGGTGATCGACGTTCCCGGCACCTATACTCTGGATCCCACCTGCAAGGCCGAAGAGGTGGCCGTGGAGATGTGCGCAGAGGGCGACCTTATCATCAACGTAGTGGACGCCACCAATTTAGAGCGAAACCTCAACCTCACCCTGCAACTTTTAAAAAAGAACATTCCCCTGGTGGTGGCCCTGAACCTGTGGGATGAGGCCAAACACATCGGCATTACCATCGATGAAAAAAAACTGGAAGAGCTCCTCGGGGTCCCCGTGATCCCCACAGTGGCCGTGACCGGCGAGGGCATCCTGCACCTGGTCAACAGGTTGCCGGAGGCAAAGCTCGGACAGCTCACTTACGAGGATGAGGAACGGTGGCACGAGATCGGCAGGATCACCGAACAGGTGCAGCAGGTCACCCATCGCCATCACACCTTCCTGGAGCGTCTGGGCGACGCCTCCATCCATCCCATAACCGGCATCCCCCTTGCCCTGGTGGCCCTGTTTCTCGCCTTTTACATCATTCGCTTCATCGGCGAGGGGCTCATCGGTCATCTCTTCGAGCCCATCTTCAATGGTCTCTGGGCTCCTTTGATGATGAAACTGTCTGCTATTCTGGGCTCAGGGGGGTTCCTGCACAACATCCTCATCGGCAAATTAGTGGGCGGCGAGATCGATTTCGTGGAGTCCATGGGCCTGTTGACCACCGGCCTGTTCGTTCCCTTGGCCATGGTGCTCCCCTACGTTTTTGCCTTCTACCTGATACTGAGCTTTCTGGAAGACTCGGGGTATCTGCCCCGCCTGGCCGTGTTGGTAGATACCCTCATGCACCGGATGGGGTTACACGGCCTGGCCATCATCCCCATGCTCCTGGGTCTGGGCTGTAACGTTCCCGGCGCCATGTCCACCCGCATTCTGGAAACCCGCAAGGAGCGGTTCATCTCCGTCACACTTATGGCCATCTGCATTCCCTGTGCAGCCCAGTTAGCCATGATCGTGGGGCTGGTGGGCAAAGCCGGCCCTCAGGGGCTGGTGGTGGTTTTCGGAACCCTGTTCCTCGTTTGGATCATCCTGGGATATCTGATGAATCTGCTCATCCGCGGAGAGAGCCCGGAGATCTTTGTGGAGATCCCTCCCTACCGCCTGCCCTACTTCTCGGGGCTGGCCAAGAAGATCTGGATGCGGATCGAGGGCTTTCTGCGGGAGGCGGTGCCCTTCGTGACCCTGGGCGTTCTGATCGTCAATGTGCTCTACACCCTGAGAGTGATCGAGTTCGTGGGCAGAGTTACCGCTCCGGTAGTCACCGGCGTTCTGGGATTGCCCCGGGAGGCGGTGGCCGCGCTGATGGTCGGCTTTCTGCGCAAGGACGTGGCCGTGGGCATGCTCTCTCCCCTGGGCCTCAACCTCAACCAGCTAATCGTGGCCAGCGTGGTCCTGGCCATGTATTTCCCCTGTGTGGCCACCTTCGTGGTCATGGCCAAAGAGCTGGGGCTGCGGGACATGATCCTGTCCATGCTGATCATGATCGTCGCCACGCTTTTGGTGGGGGGTGTGTTGAATTGGGTTTTGTGAGAAAATATGGGGCCTAGGGTTCGAGGGGTCAAGGATTCAAGTGACCCACCACCACACCTTTTCATGTCGTCACGTTTTGGTCATGGTCTTTCCCTTGAATCCTCGAATCCTAGAATCCTTTAATCCTCATCTTTCCGACAAACACGAATCCCGAGCTTTCTCACTCACAAACAAAGGAGGTCAACGAGGTGAAAAAACGGACCGGCGCAGTCGAATCCAATCAGCAAGTCCCTCCCACCTCCTCCCTGCCCCGGCGCGCCTTTCTACAAGTCACCGGGCTGGCCATCCCCCTGGTGGCTTTTCTGGGCAAGGTCCCCCAGGCCCTGGCCGGCCGATGGGAGCACGGGAGCAAAAATCACTGGCACCAGGGTGTCTTCGTCCAGGATAACGTGAACATGAGCAAGCTCGATCAGGGGATCATCGGGGCCAGAATCAACGATCGCTGGGAAGATTACCGCGTGACGGAGTTGGACGAGGCCTTTATGGAGTGGAACATTAATGGACGTCTGAAGTTCCTGGAAAAGATCGCCCAGGGAGGCATGCCCAGCCTGGCTGGTCCTCACTGTGCGGCGGTGGCTACTCGCGGTGGGGGACGCCGGGATAGCGAGTTCACCCTGAATAACGCCGTAAAGGGGGTGGGCTTCGCTCCCAAAAAGGAAAAGGTCGGGGAGCTGACCGACAGGCTGAAGAGCACCATGGATGCGAACATGAAGGAGAAACTGGAAATCCTGCAGGATAACTATCGCCACCCCGAGCTGTGGGACCGGACCAAACAGGTTTCCCTGGAGCTTTATGTGCGTCCGGACTTCGAGACGCACACCTTCCTGAACATCATGGCCGACCCGGTGGCCAACATCGTCTTTCTGGACATGCCCAGCTATGAGCTGCGGGCCATCGCCCGCATCGTCCACCCCCAGGATCCGAACATCGCTGAAGAAGAGAAGGCCCTGTTGGAGTATAGCAATCTGGTCCACGACTATTTCCACGGCGGGTCGGGAAAACGCTACAGCCTGCTGGTCTTCCATATCATCGAACAGTTCGACAATTCCCCCGGGTCGGGGAAGGGCGTGCGAGTGCGGCCTGCTTTGCCCGAGGAATGATTCGTCCCGGCCAGGCATATAGTGCGAAAAAGCCTCCGCAAAACCGCGGAGGCTTTTTC
>CBDUWG010000159.1:0-4878 GCA_965370845.1 uncultured bacterium | reverse complement strand
AGGTCCCGGAGGATCTCCACCGTGCCATCTGATGAGCCGTCGTCCACCACGATGATCTCCTTGTTCAGATCGACTGCTTTAACTCGCCGGATCACCTCGGCGAGGGTCTGGCACTCGTTGTAAGCAGGTATGATCACCGATAGCTTCACCCACCCTCCTTCTTCTCTGGGGAGAGCCCCACGGTCTTCAGCACCCATGTCCTGGGGTTGTCCAGGCCATAGGCCAGGTGAAATTTATCAATGTGCTTCTGAACCGCAGGCAACAGATAACGGTCGGTCGTCCGAGAGAGATTGTCCACAATCACGTAATCCACCTGGTTACGGGCCATGAAAGCGATCATCTCCTCGATATCCGCCGTGTAGGGATAAATTAAAACCGGCCTGCGGGCCAAAAGATAAAACAACGCGGGCTTTCGGGCCACAAAGACGCTTTCCTCTGGGGTATGCTCCCGACACCATTTGGCGACGAGAAAATAGTTCTGCCATCTTGGAGGATATAGCTGGAGGCGTTCAGAAGCTGTGGCTAAACCCGAGAAACTGGAGGTAATCATGAGTATGGCAACGAGCCAGATCAGGGACTTCCCGATCAGCGGGGTGAGCTTGGTCCCCAGATTTGCGGCCACGCCCTGTAATCCTACCAGGAAATAGTAGGTCAAAAGGGGCACCACGGGGATCACAAAACGCACTCCGCTCCACATCTACTGCCACAGAACGCACACTCCCAGGAAAAAATAGATGTACAGCTCTAGAAAAGTGATGGACCGGCGGACCTTAAGGACAAAACCCACTAAAGTCAGCAGGGTGGCCAACACACCTAAGATGGGAAGAACCCCCGAGAAACCTTTATGGCTTGCATAGGGAGATAGAGATGGGAATAGAGCTTGAAGAATCACGAATATACCGTATGTCTTTAGATTGTTCTGCATACGAACCAGCATGTCGCCAGCAGTGATCTTGCCTAAATCCGGGTTATAGGGGTTTTTCATCACAAACGAATCCAGGTAACCTCCCCCCTCGGACACCGCCTGATTCCGGAGAGCCCAGGGAAGGACCAGACAGAGAATGACCAATCCGGCCACCAGGGCCAGACGATATCGCTTTCGCAGGATCAAAAAGGCTATCAGGGCTACCAGCAGCACAATACCAATGGATCGGATGTGGTAGGAAAAAACCAACGCTAAAATGGAGAGCCCGAACAGAACCTGTCTTCGCCGGACCATCCCGGGACCCTCTAATTTCAGGGAACGCTGCAGAGCTAAAATGCCCAACAGGGAGAAGAACAGAAAGGGAATCTCCGTCATCACCATGTGGCCGAAATCCAGCAAATTCAGGTTGATGGCCGACAGGGCGGCCACGCTCAGGGCCAGAAAGAGATTCTTGGCCCTGTCCCTGATGATCAGCAGAAGAAGGGGCAGGGAAAGGAGAAATAGCACGGTAGACAGTAACTTCAAGGGGAGATAGCTGTTGGGGAACAGGACCAGAAAAGGTGCCAGCAAAAGGGGATAACCCGGTGGCACCAATACGTTCGGTGGCTCTCCAGGTGTACAGATGTTGCTGTTCCATTTCCCCTGGATCCAGGACATCCCCAGGACGATATAAAGGGCGTTGTCCCCGTTGACGGACAGATTGGGATTAAAGGCCAGATAGCTGCAGAGCCCGCCAACGAGAATCAAGCCGAGGAATACCCACCAGATATGTCTCTCCAGAGAGCGGCTCAGCGTATGGGCCAGAGATGTCTCTTGCGGTCTGGTTGCCGACACCCTTTTCTTCCGCTCCTTCGTTCTCTTTTTTGTCATGGATCTCCTCTGTGAATGTCTCCAGAGAACCCTTTGGACAAACTTTTTCCCTGTCTTCCAGCATTCCTACTGCTCAGCATCTTTGGGGCGAACGACACAGGGGTTTTGTCCCCCGGAGCAGGTAAAGGATGCCCCCCACCAGGCTGGCCAACAAGCTCAGCCCGTAAATAAGCAGGGAAAGGCTGACGGCCTCAGAGCTGCTGTGGCCTATCTTGGAAAGCAGAAAAACGTATCCGGTCTCTCGCACTCCTAAACCGTTGATGGAGATGGGCACCAGACTGATGATCACGGTAACTGGGACGCAAAGCATAAAATAGCGCAGGGGAATCCCTAAATCCAGAGCAAAACCAACTAAATAGCTAAAAACCACGATCGTCAACTGATAACCGATGGAGATCAAGAAAACCAGAGCCAGAACTCCCTTTTGCTTTCGGTACAGAGTTAGAGCTTCATAGAAACGTAACAACCTCTGACCCAAGTTCCACAGGGAAATCTTGCCGGATAAAATCTCTATGATCTTGATGGTTCGCCGATTAAAAAAAAGAATCAGCAGAAGAATCATGATCGCGCCGAACCCCAGAGCCAAGGCACGGAGGTAACCATCGGCCTCCTGGTGAACCACTAAAGTCACCGCCAGAATTGCCAGAGCCGAGACCCCCAGCATACCCAGCAGCCTCTCCACCAGCACCGAGGCGGCAGAGACGGCTTTTCTACCGTTTTCCTGGCCCGCCCCCATGGCCCGATAGATATCACCCCCAATACTGCTGGGCAAAAAGTTATTGAAGAAAAACCCGATGAAATAAAGGGACAGCAATCGACCAAAGGGAACCCCAGCCTGTTGGGAAACCAGCAGCAACCGCCAGCGCCAGGATATCAAGACGATGGTGGCGGTGTAAACGAACAGGGCCACCATCAATCCGATCACATTGGCGGAACGGACCACCAGGAAAATATCGGACAGACCTGCTCTGTGAACCAAAAATGCCAGCAGGCCTATACTGACCAAGATCTTAAGGATTTTGAACAGGGTTTTTCTCACGAAATATCTCTCCGAATGCCTAACCACTGCTGGGGCATTGCACATCCGCTAACAGATGTCTGATAGCTTCTATGACCTGATCTACTTCAATTTCCTCGATGCAGGCAAAATCCCCCCGGGAACAAGTCAGCGGCCTTGCCGAGTAATAGAAACAGGGGCTACAGGACATTTCCCGACGTACAATCCGGTAATGGGTGCCGTAGGGGTAGACCCACTTCGGATTGGTGGGGCCAAAGATCACCGCACAGGGCACTTTCATGGCTGCCGCCGTGTGCATCAGGGCCGAATCATTGCTGACGAACAGCGCACATCTCTCGATGAGGGCAGCCGTCTGCCTCATGGTGGTGCTGGAGACCTCCAATCCCGGCCCAGACATTCCACGGAGGATTTCCTTCTTGAGCTCTTCCTCGTCAGGGCCGCCGAAAATCAGGATCTTGGCTCCGAACTCCTCGGCCAGAGCATCGCCCAGTAAAGAAAATTTCTCCCTGGCCCATCTTCGTTTGACCTGATTTTTGAACTCCGCCGTGCCGGCATGAAACCCGATTAACAAACCGCTCTCCAGCTGACGCTGAGCCAGCCAGCGCTGAGCAAAGATCCGGTCTTCAGCGGACAAAAAAAGCTCCAGAGAAAACGATCGCCGTGTGTCCAATCCCAAAAGCTGCAGCAGTGCGAGGTTTTCCTCCACATTGTGCCGCTGATCGTTTTCCCTGATGGTGTGGCCGTGCAGCACATTCAAACTGCTCAGGTCTCGGTGGTTATATCGGTGACCGTATCTCCTCCTGGCCCCTGCCAGCAGGTGAACCAGGCTATACTCAATTCGATTGGCTGGGTAAGCCATGATGGATATGTCAAAACGCTGGCGACGCAAACCCAGCAGGAACTTAAAAGATCGAAAGGCTCCTTCTTTGATAAATTCCCACAGGAGAACCCTGTCTGCGAGCGGGTTTTTCTCCAGAACCTCCTTGGAACCCTTGAACATGACCAGAACCCAAATCTGGGCCCGGGGAAAATGTTCTCGCAGAGATCTCAAAGCCGGAGTAAACAACAGGGTGTCTCCGATGCCCGGGAGGCACATTACCAGAATTTTTCTGATCTCCTCTCTGTGCACAACTGCACCTCTCGCTCTCCTGAAGGACCATTGAATCCCCTGGGCCTTTAAATCTAACCCTCCTTTTCCGGCCCAGACCACTCATGCCACATTCTTAGGGCAGTGGTATCATCTGGGTGCCGGGACAACCAATTGCCCAGCAAGTTGCTGGCTTTCTCGATGCTACCCTGGGATTCATAGAGTTTGGCCAGCTCGAAGACCACAGGGCGTGAGTCGGAATTCAGCTGCAGGGCTCTCTCATAGTGAGTCAGCGCCTGATCCGCCTGATCCAGATGGCCATAGACCGAGCCCAGCATGCGGTGGAGAATGTAGAACTCCGGATTGTAAGCAAGAGCCCTGTTCAGCTCTCTCTCGGCAGAGGAATAATCTCCTGACCGGACGTATATATCGGCCAGGAAAGCGTGGGGGCGCCAGTCTCCTGACAGCACCTGGATATCCCGTTGAAGCTGGGCCATGGCCTCCTCTGTCTGCCCCTGTTTGTGATAGGCATTGGCCAGGGAGATAAAGGCTGAGGAGATATTGTGCAGCAGCCGGTTGGTATTTTCATCTCTATAGACCGTGGAATCTGCCATGCTACGATAACGATAGACATCCCAGAGATTCTTGCGAGATTTGGCTATGTCCACCTGGCCGGTTTTCTTCTCCTGTGTCAGCCGGTACACCATGGCTTCCATCTGAAAATAATCCTCCACCTCGGCCCTGTTCTCCCGGGGCACGGTCACGGCGAAATAGATGGAACGTTCCCAGTTGTTGGCCTGGATGATCTCTCGAATCATTTGGTCCTGAACCCGGATAATGTTCCCGTTCTTCAGCCGCAGAGCCATCAAGCGATCGATCTGCAGATGGGACAATTCCATGGGTACTCTGGGCTCTACGTCTCGGAGCTGTTTGATGTACCATCCGGTATTTAGCAGGCTCAGGTTGACCACCCGTACG
>CBDUWG010000158.1:0-4924 GCA_965370845.1 uncultured bacterium | reverse complement strand
GGGATGAGGGGTCTGGAGGAGGTGGGAATCTACAATGCCGGCTATAAGCTGGGATTGGTGATGTTGTTGGTGGTAATGGCCTTCAAGTTCGCCTGGCAGCCCTTTTTTTTAATCCTGGGCCGGGAGGAGTCACGGGCCAAGAAGAGCTTTGCTGCCGTGTTGACATACTTTCTGCTGGCCAGTACCTTTCTGTTGCTGGTCGTCTCCTTTTTCGTTGACGATCTGGTCCGGCTGAGCTTTTTCGGGCTGACAGTTTTCGGCCCCGAATTTTGGTCGGGCACGCGAGTAGTCCCGATTATCCTGCTGGCATACATCATGATGGGGCTTTACCTCGTTTTTTTACCCGGTATTTTCCTGAAGAAGAAGACCAAATTTGTCCCGTTGTTCACCGGAGTGGGGGCGGTGACCAACATTTTGCTCAACTGTTTGTTGATTCCCCGTTGGGGGATGATGGGGGCGGCCTGGGCAACTCTTTTTGGCTATCTGGCCATGGTTTTGGCTCTTTATATGACGGTGCAGAGGTTCTATCCTGTTCGCTACCAGATGGGTCGTCTGGCCAAGGTAGTCTTTGTCTCCGCACTGGTATTTGGGGTCTGGAAGTGGTTTGGCCAGTCTTTTTCTCTGAGAGTACTGTTGCTGTTGGTGGGCTACCCCTTGGGTTTGATCTTGATGAGGTTTTTCACCCGCGTCGAGTGGAACCGTTTGCGCGGTGTTTTGGGCCTGAGCTGAGGCGGTCGAGGCCATGGTGAATAAGAAGGTCTGTATGGTGACCTGGGGACATGATCCCCTGGACGATCGCATATACTTCAAAGAGGCATTGTCCCTCAAAAAGGCATACAAACAGGTGACCGTTCTGGCCGTTGGTTCCGGGAAAACCTGCCAGGTGGAGGGGATTAAGGTGCTGGTGGTGGAAAGAGCCCGTTTCTCCATTTTAACTATGTGGAGAGTGTGGCTTGCAGCCAGAGGGGAGCGGGCTCATTTCTATCATTTGCATGAACCACAGCTATTGCTCCTGGGACTGTTTTTAAAAGCTCTCTATCGCGTCAGGATCATTTACGATATCCACGAGCACCTTCCGGAGATGATCAGGGATTTCTCCCGCCGGCCACGAGCTGTGGCCGCCATTTTGGCCGCGGTTTTGTTTCTGGTTGAACTGTTGCTGGTTCGGCTAGCCGATACCGTTTTTGTGGCCAGCGATCTTCTGGTCTCTCGATATGCAAAGATTGCCAGGCGAGTTGTTGCTATTTATAACTACCCCCGGATCAATATGTTTGCTGGAGACCAGGTTCCTCCTCTGGCTTTAAGGCGAAAATACGGGTCAAGCCAGATTATCATGTATCATGGGCAGATAGGCAGAGCGCGCGACATCCCCATGCTCATCAGGACCGCTAAGCTTGCCTCCCGGAAGATCCAAGGCCTCAAGTTGATTCTGCTAGGTCCCATTTTCGGGGACTCGTACCGGGCTGAGCTGTTAAGGTTGATTCGCGACGAGCAGGCTAACGGCCTTGTGGAGCTTCTGGAGCCCGTTCCCCACCAGCAGGTGCCGGACTACATCGCCCTTAGCCAGGTTGGTCTGGTCATTCTCCCGCTCCTGTCAGTTTTCAGAGAGAGCCTGCCCGTTAAACTGTTCGAATACATGGCCTGCGGGGTACCCGTTGTGGGCAGCAAACTGCCTGCCATGGCGAGTATTATCGAAGGATCTTCTTGCGGTCTGCTGGTTGATCCGACGGATGTAGAGGATATCGCCCGGGCTATTTGTTATCTTCTACAACACCCGCAGGAGGCGCAGGCCATGGGCCGGCAAGGCATGAAGGCCATTGAACAGAAGTATAACTGGTCTCAAATGGAGACCCGGATGATAGCTCAGTATAGGGAGTTGCAAGAAGACCCATGTTGAAGATCTTGTACCTGGCTCCGGAACACTATACGGGAGCCCTGGGACTTTTTATTCGAGCCCATGAGCAAATGGGCAATGAGAGCCGGCTGGTCACTTTATTCAGGTCGCGAAGCGGGTATTCTGAGGACATCTGTCTGGACCTGCCGTTGGTGGGAGCCAAGCCGCGCCTGCTGGCCCTTCGTCGGTTTACCTATCAAACGCATGGAGAACAGGGCGCTTATACGCCTCTGGCCGGTTGTCCGCCGACATGGAGACCGGCCAATTTGGCGGAGAGATTATTCTTCCCGGCTCGAGATGCCATCTGGACACCTAAAATATACCGGGCCATCGAGAGGTATCACCTCTTGGACTTCGACATCTACCATCTGGAAAGCGGGCTGGGTTTTTTCCGTGATGGACGAATTATTAGACGGCTCAAGGCCATGGGCAAGAAGATCGTCTGCAGCTACCACGGAACTGACCTGAGACAGCGGGGCGTGATCTCCCAGATCGACGCCATCAGCGATCTCAATCTCACCTGTGAGTTTGACCTCATGTCCATGCACCCGCGGATGAATTATCTCTTCCTGCCCATCGACACCTCCCAGTTCGTCCCCCGGAAGCATCAGGGCAAAGTTCGACGGATCGGCCATGCTCCCACCAATCGCTATTTCAAGGGTTCAGACACGATCATCCGGGTCTGTCGGGAGCTGGAGGAGGAGCATGGAATTGAGTTTGTGCTTATCGAGAACAGGACGCATCAGGAGGCGCTGCGCTTAAAACGCAACTGCGACATCTTCGTCGATCAGATTTCTAACCTGGGTGGATGGGGATACGGGATGAACTCCCTGGAATCGCTGTCTATGGGTATTCCCACCTGCACCAACATGGTTCCCCAGTATGAGGAATTTCTTCCTGATCACCCTTTCATCAACGTGGATGGCCAAAACTTGAAGGACCGGCTTGTCCAGCTTATCCATGACCCGGAGTTGAGAGAGAAAAAGGGAAGCGAGGGTCGAAAGTGGGTGGGGCGGCGCCATGATATCAAGGTGGTCATCAAGGAACTATACGGGTATTATCGTCGGCTGGGTTGGTTGAAGGGGAGAATAGGGGAGAAGCAGACTGCCTAAGAGGGGGGTTTTGGGCCATGGAGGCCAGCATCGTTATCCCCACATATAATAAACTGACCCAATTGAAAGCCACCCTGGAGTCCCTGAAGACCCTCGATTATCCCAGAGAGCGTTTCGAGGTGGTGGTGGTGGACGACGGATCGGAGGATGAGACGGCGTCCTTTCTCTCCGCGTCAAACCTCGATCTTGAGCTTCGCATACTCCGTCACCAGAGCAACCAGGGCCGGGCCGCGGCCCGGAACACGGGTGTGCGCCAGGCCCGGGGGAGGGTGGTGGTTTTTTTAGACGATGACATGGAGGCGGCACCGGAATTGTTGATGGCCCATATGCGAGGGCACGCAGAGGGACATAAAATGGTCGTGCTGGGGAATGTTCGCCGAGCCCCGGGGGTGCGGTCCACGGCGCTGGTTCGTTATCTCGATACCAGAGGCGTTCATAAACTGAAGCCCGGGCAGCCGGTGCCCTTTCGGTATTTTGCCACCGGCAACGTCTCCGTGGAACGGAGGCTCTTGATGGAGGTGGGTCTTTTCGACGAGCGATTTCGCAAGTTCGGCGGCGAGGATTTAGAGCTGGGCTATAGACTGGACAAGGCCGGGGCCAGGTTCGTCTATGCGCCCAGGGCGTGCACACATCGCATGGACTACCGAGATGTCCCCGAGCTCTGCAGAGTTATGGTGACCTACGGGGAGTACTCTTTGCCCATTATACTGCACAAGCATCCAGAGCTCAAAACGCTGGTCAAGGCTCACTTGCTGGAGCCGGTGACTCTATTCTCCGAGCCCTTCTCCATGACCGTTAAAAAAGCTCTATTCCGTCTGGCATTGTGCAGACCCCTGGGAGCGTTTGTTGTCTTGCTGGCCAGGTTTTTTAACTCTCTTTGCGTGCCCGCAATTCTGTTTGACTATCTCATCGTCTTTCATTACCTGAAAGGACTCAGCAGGTCATGGCGCAAGCAGGGGCGAGGGATGGACGAAACCGCTGGTCCGGGTGAGGGGTTTGCTTCCACAAGAAGTGATGATTTATGAGCCTATCTGTGGTCATAGTTACCTGGAATAGCCAGGATTATATTGCCTCCTGTTTGGGCTCTCTTCAGGAGCGAAGAGAGAATCTGTCCCCGGAGGTCATCGTGGTGGACAATGCCTCGGTGGATGAGACCCGAGAGATCATCGACAGGGATTTCCCCAACGCGAGAGTGATCCCAAATGAGAAGAACCTGGGCTTCACCAGAGCCTGCAATCTTGGTGTGGCGAGATGCACTGGTCGATACATTCTTCTGCTTTGCCCACATACTGTGATGAAGCCAGAAGCTCTGGCTGGGATGGTCCAATACATGGAGGCTCATCCTCAGGTAGGTGCCCTGGGGCCACAGCTGCTTTTCCCCGATGGACAGGTTCAGCCCTCGTGTCGTCAGTTTCCAACTTACCGCTTGATGCTGTGGGAATTTACTGGCCTAAGGATGCTCTTTCCCCGAAGCCGCATTTTCGGAGGATGGCGGATGAGCTATTTCGATCACCGCCAACTTCGCCCCGTGGATCAACCCATGGGTGCCTGTCTTCTCCTGAGGAGATCTGTCCTGGAGGAGATCACAGCTCTCGATGATCAATTGGAGATGTTTTTCAGCGATGTTGATCTCTGCCGGCGTTTAAAAGATGCCGGTTGGGAAATCATCTTTTTCCCCACGGCGCGGGTGGTTCACGCCGCGGGTTCCAGTATTGGTCGGGCTCGGGCGAGGATGCTCGTTGCTTCGCACCGGGATTGTTACCGGTATTTCAAGAAATGCCGGAGTAAGCCGTTGGATTATGTATTCTCCTGGATGTTGGGCCTGGGGCTTCTTTTCTCTCTGCCCATCAGGCTTTTAGCATGCAGAGTAAAAGCGATTTTCCGCCCCGTTTTTTAGGCCGCTTTCCTTCCCCTTTTC
>CBDUWG010000157.1:0-4928 GCA_965370845.1 uncultured bacterium | reverse complement strand
GGAGTTGATATCGGCCACCCTGAGGGTATCCGTTCCCGGGTTCTTGACCCGCAGGGTCAGGATGGAGTCGGTGCTCACCTGTACCTGGCCAAACTTGAGTGTGTCGGGCACGACGTCAATGCCCGGCGCCATTGTGCCGGTGGTGGTGCGCAGCCGGATGGCAATGTCGGTGCTGTCGCTGGTGCCCATTTCGAACCACGTGGAGCCATAGTGGCTGAGGTATGTTTTGTTCGTCTCAAACGGGCCTACATTATCGGCCACCACGGGCCATCCATAGCTCGAATTGTCAAATTTCACCGCCACATACACATCGTTACCGCTGGCCACGTAGGGAGATGAGCTTAAGGCCACCGAATGATAGCCTACCTCGGCGTAGTTGCCGTTGAGCTGGCTGGCTAACAGGGTGCTTAAAGTCCCTCCTGAGAAGGTATCGTAGATGTACACATCGATGTCCGTGGTGACGTCGTTGGTCCAGAATTCGACCCTTTTAAGGGAGCAGGCGGCGCTGGGCACGAATTTGCACATCCCCCACGCGGTCCCATCCCCCCAACCCCAACTTTGAGTCCAGCCTCCCTCATCATAAAACAGTAAATCCCCGTTTGAGTCATAGGTCTGCCAATCTTGCATATAGCACGACCACTCCCCGATGCGGGCCGAGCCATAGGCAATGGTGAAGTAGCCACTCTCTGTGCCATAACCGCAGGTGCCCCCCCAGCCAGTACCCCAGCTGTTCTTGACGATCCAGGCGCCGGCCTTGCCGTCCTTGGATCGAGCGCTGTCGTCCCAGCCGACGATGCACACAGCGTGGTTGGGATCATACATCCCGGAGTAGCTCAGGGTATAGGAACCATTGTAGGTGGAGAACTCGCTCCGCCAGGAGGGATCGCTGCTGTCGCCGGTGTACAATACGGTATAGACGGGCCCGTACGTTTGGATATAAGTCTTCAGAACCGTGGTGGTGGGCACGCTGGCCCCGCAGATCCGCCTCCAGTCCAGCAGGGTCTTTTGATATGGGCAGGACGAGTTGCAGGTCGCATCCCAGGCCACATAGGGATCGCACGACTCCAACACCACGCCCTTTTTGGAAAACCAGCTGGCTAACTTCCAATAGTTTCCGCCGCTGCAGCTCATGTTGTACCAGGGGCACTCCTTGGCGTTGTTCTCCGAAAAATCGTAGGTCCCGGCACCATCGATGAGCATCTTGGACTCGATGTTGGCAATGGCGGCGAAGGCATAGCAGGAGCCGCAGGTGTCCTGATTTCTCACCGAAGTCACCTTGCCCAGTGTTCGCCAATCGAGCTGGGCGGGCGGTGGCGGCAAGTCCTTGAATTTCTTGGGTATCTGTTGGCCGGTGATATGGGATTGGTCTACATTATGCGGTATGAAACCCGTTCGCGGAGGAAGTTCTCTTTCCTTTACCGGCGGCTTCGGCGCCTCCTGGGGCTCCAGGGCCAGAGCCGTCATGGCCATGACCGTCACCAGCAGAACAAGGCTAACGAGCATGATAATGATCGATTTCGCTCTCATCTACAACCTCCCCGATAGTAAGGTGAAAGGCTTTCCGAACAGCTATATCTGGTATGAAAGCTTCCCCAAATTACAACATGTTTCTATTCTTGTCGAAATATGTCCGCAAAATGGCCCTGTGTCAAGAGAAATCTGAAGGAAGTTGATCCGTCAGGAAAAGAAAGCGGTTAAGCTTCGAGGAGTGAAGTGTGCAGGTCGTTTCCGGGAAACATCACCCCAAAAAAGCGATCCGCCGGGCTGTTAAAAAGTCCGCCGGATCCAACCATCTCCGCACTGTCCGCTTGTTATCCTATACATGGTTAGACGCTTAAATCCCAGCCCGCCATTCCTCCTCCAAAATACTCATCACGCACAGGGACCAGTATTCGTCGCCCAGCTTGTAGATATCGCGCAGCAGGCCCTCCTGCCTGAAACCCACATTCTCATAACAGCGAATGGCCCCTTTATTGAAGTCCAAAACGCGCAGGACCAGCCGGTGAAGAGACAGCTCCCGGAAGGCGATACCAAGAAGCTCCCCGACGATTTGCTGGCCCACACCTCGTCCGCGCATCTCTGGCGGTCCAACGAGGATCCGCCCGATGGTTGCCGACCGGTTCTGGCGATCGATGGCCAGGATCTCTCCGTGTCCCACCACCTCACTTGTCTCCTCATCCATAGCCTTATAAATGAGCCGGTCGGGATTCTCAAGGGCCGCTTTGGCCAGATGATCCTTCAGTTGCTCCCGGCCCAGTGGAAAGTCGAAACCCGGCCCAGCCCATTGGAGGAGAAACTTCTCCGACGGCACCCAGCCGATGAGCCGGCCGATGTCTGCTTCGGTGAAGGGCTCTAGTTTGATGTTCACTGTGATTCCTCCAAGCTCCGCTTAGCTTTGCACACACATCTTCTTATACACCGCGATCCACGGACCGCCAAATATCTTCCGCTCCTGCGCAGCAGTCCTTCTGCGGTCGGCGAGCTTTTACTCTTCCAGTAAAACCTTAGCGGTCATGTAGATTTTCCATCGTGTGGATTCGCCCACAATATGACGGCAATTTACTCAGCTGTCAAGAGATTCCTGTCCTATCGGCCGAAAACAGAGGGTTCAATATATTGAACCCCTACAACCTCTTGCCCACCGCTTACCCATCGATTATTAGAACGCCGTTCACGTCATATCAGTAGGGGCACGGCGCGCCGTGCCCTTTTTCGTGGATCGGGTGTCGTTTATCGGCTTCGATATGCGTTACGTGGATCGGGTTGTCGGAAAGCGGGAAAAGAAAGACTGATACTGGATACTGGATTCTGGATACTGGATTCTGGATAAAGTCAAAAACAATGCAATGGCGGAGACTCGAGAAAAGAAAGACTGATACTGGATACTGGATTCTGGATACTGGATACTGGATAAAAAAAGAATATCCGCTGGGGGTTGTTGTTTTCCAGGATCAAGGATCGGTTCTATCTTTTCATCCAGGCCGTAGGCCATAGCGCCCCGGTGCCGCGAAGCGGCACGCTGGCTAGGGTGGTGGGTTGCGACCCAGGGGAGCAACAGGTTGGGAGGACGAGGGGGAAGCCTCCCCCTCCTGAAACATCATTTCAAATTGCAAAGTGGCCATTGCAAATTTTAAATTTGCCCCACCCGGTCCTGATTTTACCCTAACCTGTCATCCTGAAGAGCGCGGTGAAACGAAGCGACGAAGAATCTGCTTTTCCCCTTCCTACAGATAAAAAAACAGCCCGTCAGGCGGTGAAAGACCCAACGGGCTTTGCTCATTCCGCGCTTTACTCGATCCTACAGTCTCATCTCCCTGGCCTCCTGCACCCACTGCACACCCTGGTCGGCGTCCTTGAAGACCTCCTTGAACCTCGTGAGCATCTCCTGGGCCTGTTTCTTGTCGCCCATATCTTTGTAAACCAGGACCAGAGTATAGAGACAATCGGCATCGTTGGGGTTCTGGCGCAGGACCATCTGCAGGGTGGAAACGGCCTGCTCAAATTTTCCGGCCCGGTAATAGGCGTTCCCCAGAGCGTGGCGGTAGAAGCCACTGTACAGGGGGCTGGGGCTCAAATCCACGGCTCTGCGATGGCTTTCTATGGCCATTTCATACTCTTTCCGGGCCAGGTAGATCTGCCCCATCAGGTGAAACAGGATCCTGTCCGCTTTGTAGCGCTTCAGATTCCGCTTGGTCAGCCACTCGTCAACCTTCGCGGCATCGGCCAGGGCAGTTTCCAGGTCGCCCATGGCCACGTGGACCAGCCCTAAATAATAGTGGGCACCAGGATCCCTGGGGTTCAGCTCCACGGCCCGCATGGCCTCGGTGAGAGCCTGCTTCAGGTTTCCCCTTCTCAAATAGCTGTGGGCTAAATATTGGCGTGAGCCGGTCTCAGCCTCCGCGCCGGCGGCCTTTTCCGCCGCCTCCAGGAAATAATCGATGGCCCGGGCATATTGTCCCTGGATCCGGTGAACCTCTCCCAGGTGATGGAGGACAAAGCGCAGATCCGGGTTGATCTCCAGAGCCTCCTGAAAATACTCGATGGCCTCTTGGTATCTACCCCTGGCCTGCTCCAGCTCGCCCATGCTGTCGTAAGGATTGGCCTGGTATGGGGTCATGTCCTTGTACTTCTCCAGATTCTGCAGGGCCTTATCGAAATCCCCTTTGGACATGTACAGATAGCCCAGAGAGTTATAGGCCAGAACGTACTTGGGGTTCAGCTCCACGACCTTCTGAAAGGAGAGGATGGCCTCGTCGTAGTTCTCCGTTCTCAGGTGCTCCAGCCCCTGGAAGGCCAGGGCTTCCCAATCGTCGGGGTATCTCTGTGTCCAACGGTCAATGGCCTGCTGAGCTTTGGCAAAGTCATAATGCAAATAGGCGTCCTGAAGGACGATGAACAGACGCTCTTTCTCCGTCACCCGGTCTGTTCCATCCTCACCCTTCATGTAGCCCAGGGCTTTCATCTGACACTCCAGGGCCTTGGTCTCATCGCCCAGGTTCTGCAAAGCCATGCTCCAGCGGCTGTAAGCCACCGCGAACTCCGCATCCAGCTCCACGGCCTTGCCGAAATGCTCCGCCGCCTCGCTGAAATAGAGCTTGTCAGCATCCTCAATACCCTGTTTATACTCAGCCAGGGCCTTTTGGGAGGTGGTGCTCAGCTGCTCACCTTTCTGGCCACACCCAAAGGTCAGAAGGGCGGCCATCACGGCCAAGCCCACCAGTACTCTTCCGCTCATCGCCACTGTCCTCCGTTGAAGGTGAAGGTCAAGGTTTCCCCGCAGAGCTGCCGGGGTCCTCTCATCGCCTCCCTGGTGCTAAAAACTGGGGTTCAACCGACTCCCAGCAGCACATGCGCATCGATGATAAAGCTCTCATCCCGCTATGTCAAGGACTTTTCGGCCAACTCCGCAGAAACGAAAACGGCAGGCC
>CBDUWG010000156.1:0-4953 GCA_965370845.1 uncultured bacterium | reverse complement strand
TCTCAGTTGAGGTTTGTTGCCGCAGAAACACTGCCCTACCTTATGCCCATGTGTAGGGGCGGGTTTGAAACCCGCCCCTACTCGTTTACCGGTGTCGAGACTCGCTACGATGCTCGTCTGTCGAAGCTCGAAGCTCGTTATTCGGGATCCGGGAACCGTAATTCTCAAAACCACGTCTATGTTTTTTTCTTTTCCCTATTGCCGACAATCCGATTCACGTAACGCATATCGAGGCCGACAACCGATAGCCGGAAGTCGGTTGGAGGTGGTGATCGACTACGCCCGGCATTTCCAATCGGACGGGCACGGCACGCCGTGCCCCTACAATAACTCTTAAAACTCGCCTAACTCGCTCAACTCTCTAAACTCTCAGAACTATAATCCAGAATCCGCCTTTCTCAACTTTCACTCCACATACAACTCCGGCGGCAGCACCGGCAACGGCTGACCGGGATGCTCGGAGATCAGCTTAAGATAAAGCCAGCTGGGATCTTCTTTCATATTCAATGCCATTATCCCCGGCTTGAATATATCCATCTTGAACAGCCCCTTCTGGGGCAGCTCCACGATCTCCACCTCTTCTCCCGGATCAATGCCCGCTGCCTCTCTGGCCAACAGGATGGACTTCCCCAAGCCTCCGATCACATCCACCAATCCCTTTTCCTGGCCATCGACGCCGCTCCACACTCGGCCCTGGGCCACGGAATCTATCTGGGCATCGGCCATCCCCCGTCCCCGGGCCACTTTGTGCACGAAAAGCCGGTAAGCGTCCCGGATCACTTTCTCGAACCGGGCCCTTTCTTCAGGGGTCAACTTTCGATCCGGCAACTGCAGACCCACAAAGGGCAGCTGGATCCCGCAGTCTATGTCGGCATGGTCGCCGGCTTTGACGTAATCAGAGGTCATGCCCAGCTTGGACCCCAAGTCCTTATTCCAGAGCCAGGCGCCCAGCACGCCGATGGAGCCCGTTACGGTATTGGGTGCGGCCACAATAGTATCGGCGTACATGGAGATGTGGTAGCCCCCGGAGGCGGCCACGCCGCCCTGGCTGACGATGACCGGCTTTTTCTCGGCGCACTTCCTGACAGCCTCGGCGACCACATCCGAGGCCATGCCGTCTCCGCCGGGGGAATCCACCCGAAAGACCACCGCCTGGACACCCTTGTCCTTTTTCAGCTTCTCAAAGATCTTCTCTAACTGGCGGGCCTTGATCCCCCAATCCATGGCACAGAAACCCAGGGCATAGACCACCGCGATTCGAGGCTTTGAACCCCATGTCTGCGATGGGAACTCCTCGACAAACAGCCCCTTGGGGTCAACCATCTTCTTCTTGCCACCCTCCAGGGATTTGATCGCATCCTGTACATCGACCCAGCGTCCCAGGGTGTCCACCAGTCCCTCCTCCATGGCATCCTGAGCACTATACAGGTAGCCCTCGTTGATCCAGGCATCGAAGCGATCTGCGGAGACCTTCCGCGAGGCACTGACCTCATCCCGCACCAGGGCATACCTGTCGTCGATCAAAGCCTGACGCTGCTCCCTGTCCGCCGCGGACATATCGTCCCGGGAAAGCATCTCTCCGGCCGTCTTGTACTTATAGAACCGGAGGACGTCAATCCCCAATCCCAATTTCTCCAGGGTCCCGCGGTAGAAAGTGAGCCCCGCCCGGTAACCGGTAAGAAAGAGATAACCCTCGGGATCCATGACGATCCGGTCGGCCACGCTGGCCAGATGGTACTCGGTCATCCCGCCCTGATCAATGAAGATGACCACCCTCTTGCCGGCTTCCCGGATCTCTTTGAGCTTCTCGCGGATCTCCCAGGCTAAAACACGGGAGATGCTCATCCCGGAGAGGTTCAGGGCCACCCCGGCTATTCGCGGATCATCGATGGCGCCGTCCAAGGCGAAGAGGATATCCCGGAGTGTGTGAGTCTCCTTATCGAAGTACCGATATTTGCGATAGGAAACCTTGCCCTTCAATTCCACAGACAGATAGCGTTTGTCCTTCTTAAAGTAACGGTCGAAGATGTTCCGGGTAGGATATCCGCTGCGAAGACCGTAGGTGGTGTAGCTCAGCTCTCCCCCCTTATCGTAGTGGGGAGCCGCCGACACCATGGTCTGGCCGAAGCTGAAACTCAGCCCCACGGTAAACGTCTCGTCGTCTCGATATTTCCCCACCAGTTGGATCCCGGGCAGAGCCTCCAGGGCAGCACCGATCCCCCAGCACACATCCTCCAAGCGGTCCTTCTCGCCCAGCTCGGCGTCGGCGAACAGGGTCACGGTGGGAGTGCCCAAAGGTCTGATGGCCAGGTCGAAGATGCCGGTGCGATGAGAGCTGCCCAGGGCGAAGTTTCCCACCATACCGAGGGAAACAACTGGATGGGGACGTCCAACGATTCCAGCCTGAAAGATATTGTCCCGCGGGAAGGCATCCACATCCCCCCTGGACCAACCGTATCCAAGCCCGAAGTTCATCGCCTCACTTCCCCCGGCCAGGGCAATGCGGTAGTCGGTAATGCTCACCTTTCGGGTCTGATCTTCGGCCACCAGTAGATTCTTCCTGTGGTGGGTGACCCCAAACCCCAGGTGGGGCACTCCCATGAAAAGACCCCACCTGTTCAGCGAGTTGAGCTTCGCTCCCTGATCGGACCAGAAAAAGCGATCCTCAAAGGCGGGCAACAGCCCATAGACGGCGGGGTTCACAAATCCCCCCAGGGCAGAACCCTCTACCCCGGGGGTGGTCAGCAAAAAATCTGTCTGTGTGTAATAAGATGGTATAGGGGACAGATCCTGGGCCATGGACCAGGAGATCCCAAATGACACCACTACCATCGAAACTGCCAAACCAATCCCGAACTTTCTCAACGGCTTCTCCTTAAGAAATGGAAAAAAGCTCTGTTAAAAATTTTTGTACTGCGAAACCCCAACTTCTCTTTCAATTGTTTCGACCTTTTGACGAGGAGTTTGGTTTAATAAAATTTGGCCGAGCAGTCTGGCGAAGGTTCTAATTCTTGGCAAGTTTCGAGACTCGAGTCTCGAAACTCGGTTTTTTTGCCTTTCACCAGGATCCAGAATCCAGTATCCAGGATCGGTTCTTCTTTTCTCAACTCTCTCAACTCGCTCAACTCTCCAAACAAAACAGGGGCGAGAAGATCTCGCCCCTGCGACTATTCGCCGTGTACCTCGTCGGGTCATAGGAGTGCGTCAAGCTCCGCATCCGTAAAGCTCTCTTTTCCGGCATCGCCTATTCTGACGGTTGCGCCGGGAAGGCTGACGATTACCCGTTCGCCGAGGGCTAAATAACGTCCCATAACGGCCCAGCGGCGGATGAGCTGGAAGTAGGCATCGCTGAAGCGTTTTACCTCGATGATGTTCTGATCAAGGTGGTAGTCGTTGTCCGTCCAGACATCTTTTTTCAGGTAGAAGGTCTTGTTGCCCGCGCGCTTGACGCCGGTGATCTGCTGAACACGGCCTCTCTCGTCGCGGTAGACGTTTCCGGGTGCGGCTGCCTGAATTTTAAGGCTGCCCAGATCCATGGCCCTGCTCACGGCCCCGGCGCCGGACTTTTTCTCAAAGGCATCGGCCATCAACCTGCCGGCTTGCTCGGCCAGTTCGTGCTCGGCTACATGGACCTCGGCATCCACCAGGAATGATGTGTACTCGGTCATGATCCCGTACCGTTTGCTCAGGGAAACGATCTCATCCACCAGCTCTTGGTTCTGGCCGTGGAGCCTGATCTGGTCCAGCAGGTAGCCGATCTTGCGCGAGGCCCACAGCCGGGGGATGAACTGGCTTTTCTCCTGCGGGCGAACGTTCACACGGTAGGTGAACTTTTTCTCCTGTTCCGCGGAGTGACCCTGCAGACTGATTGACGTCGATCCGTTTTTTTTGTAGCGCCCCAGGACGATAAGCTGCGAGCCCTGGAACAGGTCGGGCAGATCCTTTGGGTAGATCTCCGCGGCCTCCATCCGGCCGAACTGCAGACTTAGCTGGGTGAGAACCGGGTTGGCCACCTTGCCGTAAAAGCGGGACACCTTCACCTCGATGCTCTCCTCCGGCCGCACGTATTCGGAGACGGCACCGTTTTCCGTGGACAGCCTGTCCAGGAAATGGGTGTTCACGTCGTAGCCCACCCCAAAGACGAAGATGCGAGCTCTTCTCTCGTTAGCTCTTTGAGCCTTCTCTAAAATCCTGCCGGTGTCGGTCAGCCCCACGGTGGGCAGGCCATCGGTGAGAAAGATGATCATGGTAGGCCGCGAGCTGGAGTTTATCTGTCTCAGGACTTCCTGCAGGGCATCGTGGATGTTCGTTCCTCCCGATGCCTTTAGCCCGCGCAGGAAATCCGCAGCTCTCTCGACCTCCCCGGAGCCGGCGGTCAGCGGCTGTGCAGAGAAAGTCTCCAGGCCGGTGCTGAAGGCCACCAGGTTGAACCGGTCTTGAGGGTTAAGGCCTTGCAGGCAAAAGGCCAGCGCATCTTTGGCCTGGCTCAGCTTCTTGCCCTTCATGCTGCCGGAGGTATCCAGGAGAAAGAAGATATCTTTGGCCATCTCCTTTCCCTCCAGCAGGACCTGGGGGGAGATCATGGCCAGGAAGAATCCAGCCCCGTTGCCATCCTGATAGGCCAGCAGATTCAGGCCCATCTCCTTCTCCGAGACGGAGTAATATAGCACCAGGTCCCGATCGGGCCTGGTGTTTTCCTCCGCGTAGGTGACCCGGGCGTGGTGGTCGTTCAACTTGTTCACGATAATCTCGTGGGTGGGGGAGTAAACTGTCTTGATGGATGCCCGGGAGTGGAGGTCGATGGTCACCGTGACATCCTGAATGGGTTGGGCGGAGAACCTCTCCGTGTCCAGAGAATAGGTGTATGAGCATAGCCCATTGTCCAGCTTGAGGATTTCGGAGTCGTCCAGGCCGATTCGTTTTTCGCCGTGAGACGGAATGGGGAAAAACCGG
>CBDUWG010000155.1:0-4999 GCA_965370845.1 uncultured bacterium | reverse complement strand
TGCCGGTCGCACGGAGAGGGAGAGCTGGACCGGTGAGGGCCGGGAGGCGTGCTCTTTGTTGTATGCCCTGGCTGTCCTGGCGGCGTCCACGGCGCTCACCAGATGGTTGAGCAGAACAACTCCGGTCACGATGATCGCGTTGTGTTCCGCATTGGTGCTGGCCCGATAGATGGAGTCAAATTCCCTTTGCGAGCTATCGCTGTCCCACTCCCAGAAATCGCTCCCCGAATAGAGTTGAGCCTCCTCCCGGAAATTTATGAGCTGTTGTCTGTTATACTCCTCCATGCTGGTAAAGAGACTCACGTCCTCAAAATACTCTTTGGATTTGCCCTGGACATCGACACCGGCGTGCGTCGCCGCATAGAGTTGGTAATCCTCCTCTTTCCAATCGCTGTAGAGGTGCAATCCCAGAAATCCAGCTAAAATAGCCAGCTCCGTTCCTAAAAAAATCCGTCCGCGACCCGGTGCCTTGGTGTAAAACTGCCCGGTGCCTGGTATCAGGAGAGAGAGAATAAAGGCTTTCGGCGTCGATCTGGACTCTGCAGATGTCAGGATAATTTCCCCGGTTCTCGCGGCCACGGGACCCATTGCCCGGTCACTGTTCTGAGCTACCATGGATAGATCCATGAGCGTCACGATGGAGTGGCTCCTGGCTTGAATGGGCGAGAATGTGATCAGCAAGCTGGTTGCCAACCCTGCGACCCATAAAAGGCCTGTATGCGCCTTCATCTGGCCCTCCCCCTTATCCGTCCGAGCTAATAAAGGTAAACAAGAGATTGAAATAGACCCGCCACCCCCCCTTTTCTGCCGGGCGGTTTTCGATGGCCGGAATATCATCTAACCCATAGGCGGCTGCAAAGCTGAGCTTTGTAGGAAAGGCGTAGAAGGAAAAACAATCCAATCTGAGCTCTGCCCCAACATTCTTTTTGATATCGTCGAAGTTGACACCATCATCATTCCAGGCCTTGCCTGCGCCGTAGAAGATGGACCCGCACAGCTTGTCAAAATAGACCTGGAAAAACTGCTTGCTGATGTCCATCCAGATGGGAAACCGATAAGTCACACACCCCAAAGCTATCCGCCGGCCCTCGATGCTATAGAAGGAGTAACCCCTGAGGCCCTCCTGACTGCCCAGTTGAAAGTAAAAGAAATCGTCCACGGCCTCGTCGATTACCCCACCCTTGAGGTGCAGGACCAGAGAATGCCGTCCCCAGGGAAGAGCCCGGTATTCTTTCCAGTCCAGCCGAAACTGGTCGTAGTAGTTCTTGTAGTAAGCGGTGGTGAAACCATCTTCTGTCTTCTTAATGGTGTTGGGATTGATCAGCTTGTTGAACATCCGATCGTAGCGGAAGTGGATCTCCCGACCTCCCCGGGGATTGATCTCGGCATCCCGGGCCCGGGAGATGGATTTATAGTCCCAGCGCAGGGATATGTCATGGCCGCGAAAGTAGGTCCAGCTATCCTTGCCCAGAAACGATCCCTCTGGCAGCCCGCCGGGCACCGGCTCCTGGGTCCAGACCTCCAGATAGACATCGTACTTGCTGAAGATGTAAGCCAGGGTGAGCTCTTTCTGGTAGGTGATGGACATGGGGTCGCTCCAGGCATACCGGATGCCCAGGTCAAATTCCGTCAGATCATACCGCGTTTCCAAACCAACCAGGGTTTTATGGCCATCGATCCGGTCATATACCTGATCATCGACATGTTTGCGCAGGCGAAAGGCCTCAAAGAACAGAGTCGGGGCGAACATACGGTTCTCGTACTGGGCATAGAAGTCGAAGTCCCCGTCTTTGGCCATCACGGCCGTGGCGAAAGCAGACTGCCTGTTCAATAGCTCCTGTGAAGCTAAATATAAGCCCCCCTTGAATTTGTTGTCGTCAATAACAAGACGGGGCAGGAAAAAGGTCTTGTTGAAAATGGACTTATAGGGCCGGGACTCAAAATGGGGCGCAGCCTCCCGGAGACCTGGATTATCGCCCAGATCGGCAATGGGCTGAATATCCGCAGGCTTCCCCAGGGTCTCATCCATAGGCAACAGGAAAATCTTATATCCATCCGAGGTGTATCCGGAATAGGCCACCGTTTTCCCGTCCGGGGAAAGGGAGGGGTTGAAGGCCCCACCGACCACATTAGTCACCTGGGTCAGGCTTCCCTCGTCTGGCCTGTATACATAAAGATTGAATATTCCTCCCCGGTCCGAGGAAAAACAAACGGTCCGACCGTCGGGGGACCAACATGGATCGCGATCATCCTCCAGTCCCCGGATCAAGGGACAGCCGCCCGTGCCATCGGTGTTGACCAGGGTCACGTCCCGGGTCCGCTCTCCAAACGTGCTCACCAGGATCTGATCACCGTCCGATGACCAGCGGGGGCCATAATACTGGGTGCCATCCCGGTTATCTGTCAGAGTTCGAACCAGCTTCCCATCAGGATCCAGCAGGGCCAGATTGCGGGTGCCGTCGCCATTGAGGACCACCAATATAGACTGGCCATCAGGAGACCAGCGAGGATCTGTGGCCCGCAGTTCATGGGTCAGCCGCTTCTCTTTTTCGGTCTTCAGATCGTAGAGATAGATATCGTTCACATGAGAGCCGTATTTGTTAGGCTTCACCCTCTTGGCATAGACCAGCTTTTCCCCGTCCGGAGACCAGGATGCCGCCGAGCGTAGCCCTCCAGCCACCTGTTCTGCCTCCTGGGTCTCCATGTCCATCACGTAGAGGCTCATGATCTGGTAATCGCTGCCCTTGTTGGACAGATAGGCCAGCTTTGTCCCATCCGGCGACCAGGCGGGATGGATGTTCATCCAGCCCTCCTGGATTATCTTCCTGCCTTCCACCAGGTCTTTCTCCACCATCCTCTGCTGATCCTGATACTTGTCCAGCATGTGTTCATGCCATTCGCGGTAAAGCTGTTTTTCCGGTCTTCCGGTGACCTTCTTTATGGCCGAACCGAAGTTATACCTCCATGGGCTCCTCATAGCCCGACACAGGTCTTTCAGGCTCTTGGGCCCATATTTCTCGGCGATGTACCGGGTCAGGGAAAATCCCTGGTTGTAAACCATCTCGTTGCCCAGCCCGATCTTTCCAAACCCGCCCATTTCGTCGCAACTTAGCAGCTTATCGCCCAGAACGCTCATGCGCAGGAGCATGTCCCGGTGGGTGTCCCAGGACTCATAATCGAGGGAAGGGGCCTGGTACTGGGCCAACCCTTCGGCAAACCACAGGGGAACCACCGTCCCGGGCAGGGGATAAGATATGATCACGTTGGGGTACCCGCTGATTACATCGGGCCTCTTCTCTTCCTCATAGCCGATGTACTGCAGGTAGAAGGCTGGCAGCCACTGGGGAAACTTACGGGCCAGCTGCAGGGAGACCATATGAGTGAACTCGTGGGTGATGACATTGCGCAGCCAGTAGTGCATGCCCCGCAGCTCCCAGTCCATCTGGGTGGCCCAGATGGCGATCTTGTTCTCATAGTAGTAGGCCATTCCATTGGCATAGTCGTCGGTATCGTAGATGATCAGGTCCACCACCTGGGGTAGCGGATAGTCATAGAGAGAAGTAATCGGATCGTATATCTCCTCGGCGATCTGTGCCGCCAACTGGGCGGTACGCTCGGCACCCTGGTGGTAGTGAATCCGGAAGTGCTCCCTCTCAATGGTGCGCCATTTCAGTTCCGGATGGTTATAGGCCCCAGCTTGGCCCACCGCGATCAAGAGGATGGCCAGACAGATCATGATATGTGAGATCCGAACGTGCATATCGGTCCCCGTAGCCACTTAGGCAGTCAAAAAGCGAATGTTCAAAATCTCTGGGTCAAGGTGATCTTGGGCATAGCCTTTCCGGCGTAGATATCCATCCCCATACGCAGCTCAGGATAACCGGCTTCCTCCAGGGATCGCTGGTTAAAGGCCTTGGCGGCTAAAGCGGCATCCAGGGCGCTGATCACGTGGTTGAACAGGCTGGCGCTGATCCCCCAGCTGGCCCGCTTGAGCAGGTCGTTGGCGTCACCGCGCAGGTTAGCATATTTGTCTCGATTTACAGTGGCCGTGCCGTCGCCCCCCCGGCAGATGTCATAGCTGGTCTGTTCGAAGGTGTAGCCTAACAGGGAATCATTGGGAGCGAAGTCGGCGGAAAGATAGTTCTGCGGGTCGCCGATCCAGCCAAAGGAGAACTGATCGTATTTGCCGATCATCTCGTAGTAATCGCCGTCCTTCTGACCAGGCAGGTGGTGGGTGAAGATCTTATCGAAATCGGGGTCGTTATCCCCTTTACGGGCGTCGTACCAATCCTCCCAGTCAGAATACCAGCCCAGGTAAGCTTCTTCTTCCCACTCGGTGTCGGCGAAATCCATGTACTCGTTCTCCTTGTCCTTGCCGGAGCTGTGCTGGGTGAAATACCATGCCCAAGAAGCTGCCTCCAGGGCCAAGAAACCTATAGCCCTCTTCTCAGCCCCAACGTAGAGCTCTCCCGCACCGGGAATGATCGCCGAGAAGAGCAGGGCCTTGCCCGGGGATTTCAATCCCGGCGTGCCGGCGGGAGTGCCCTCCACGAAAACCGGCTGCTGAGCAACTTTCTGGGCCATCTCCCGCAGCGATGGCTGCGCTTCCAGAAAATGCTCGCGGATCACTCCTGACCCGGAGCTTACCTCGGCCAGCGCTGTGCTGCCCAAGACCAGCATCGTGCAGACAAGAACCAGATACCGGAAAACGGACGTTTCTTTCATCGCCCCCTCCTTTGAGAGATGTGCCTGGTTATTTGACCACCGCAATTTTGCAAACAACCGTTTCCAGATGCCCTCCTCCCCGAGCCTCCACCCGGCATAGGTAAACCCCGCTGGCCACATCGGACAGATCCCAGACCTCCTCGTTCTCCGTGTGGGCAAACCCTGTGCCAGGGAACTCGGCCACCAGATCGCCGGACAGATCGTAGATGCGAATGTTGACCTCGGCCTCCTGACCGAGCCGATACCGTATCGTGGTGCTCTGTCCTTCGGTGGG
>CBDUWG010000154.1:0-5042 GCA_965370845.1 uncultured bacterium | reverse complement strand
CAAAAAAGCCGATCTAATCTAGACCGGCTTTCCCTTTTTCTGATATATCATTCCGCTCTATTCCGGCACATGCATGCCCAGCAACTCCATGATCACCGTGGCCACCTCTTCGATTGATCGCATGGTCACATCGAAGGGGTCTGCCATCCACGTTCCTGAAAGATCTCCATGCTTAGCTTGAGCTCTCTCCTGATCACCCTCAAATCCGTATAGGATGGCAGATCCATCCGGTAGCTCTCAGCACGGGTTTTCCGGAGCAGCTTAAGCCTTTCCGGGCGAATGACCAACCCGACCACCTTGTGCGGGTCAATCTCGAAAAGCTGTTCGGGCAGCCTGGCATCCGGAACGATGGGCACATTGGCCACCTTGAACCCTCTATAGGAAAGATATATACTTATTGGCGTTTTACAGGTACGGGAGACACCCACCAGAACAAGATCAGCCTTGGACAGATCCCTGGGCCTGAGTCCATCGTCATGTTTGATGGTAAAATTCATGGCCTCGATGCGCTCGAAGTAGGCCTGATCCAGACCCTTGAATAGCCCCGGCTTGGCCATGGGAGAGAGCTCCAGGAGATCTGTGAGCCTGCTGAGCACCGGACCTAAAATATCGATGATCGGCACGGCATGCTTCCGTCCACTGGTGAGGATCACCCTCCTCAGCTCTGGCACAACCAGTGTATACACCACAATTCCGCGCACCTTTCCGGCATCCCTTATGACCTCACGAATCTGAACGTCATTGCGCACATATCTCACCCGGTGTATGGTAGTCTGAGAGGTGCTGAACTGCGTCAGAGCTGCCTTTACAACCAGCTCGCAGGTTGACCCCGTGGCGTCCGAGACGATGAAAATATGGCGCATCTTCTTCGTTGCAGCCTTCTTGGCCATCCTGTCCACTCCATGACTTTAAGTTAGTAAAACTCTATCACTAGCCACTCAAGATACGCATCACCTGTTCGCAGATCACCAGATAGGCAAATCCAAAGGCCAGGTTGCTCAGTGTGGCCCGCTGGAGCTCCTCGGTGGCGGTGGCCGTACCGTCGGCCAGGAAGAAGACCCGAAAATCCCGGACGAAGGCGTCCCTGGCGGTGGTCTCACAGCACAGATTGGTCATCACCCCCCCGATGATCAGGTCTTTGATGCCTTGCTTGCGCAGGTGCCTCTCCAGATCCGTCTCATAAAAAGCGCTGTAACGATTCTTGACCACCACCTTCTCTCCGGCCAGCGGAGCGATCTCCGGCATCAGCTGCGCTTCAAAAGTTCCGGACATGATCAGGCTCCCCCACCACTGGAGCATCATGCCCCTATCATTCTGCCGCTCCTTATGGCCGTGCTGGCTATAGATCACCGGCAGGCCCTGCTTGCGGCATGCGCAGATAAGCTTCACCAGACGGGGGAGAATTTGTCCGGCCAGAGGCCGAAAGTGTTCCTGCATATCCACCACCAGCAGGGCACTCCGTTGGGGCATTATTTTGGCCCGCTGGGGATATCTCCGGGACAATTCCCTAATGAACTCCTCGTTTTCCATCGGCAGCACCCATATCTCCACTGGAAACAGTGGCTTTCTTCTCCCGGTGAACAATCCACAGAAGCCTGTTTTTAACCCTTTCGGCGAATGAGTTTGTGTATGTGTAGATCACGGGAACGACCACCAGGGTCAGCATCGTCGATACGATCAGTCCTCCAATCACTGCAATGGCCATTGGAGCTCTGACCTCCGATCCCTCTCCCATACCTATAGCCAAAGGCGTCAGACCCAGAATGGTGGTCAGGGCGGTTAGCAGGATGGGACGCAGACGCACTCCGCCTGCTTTTATCAGAGCATCCCGACAGTTAAGCCCTGACTCCCGAGCCCTTTGGACGTAGTCCAGGAGCACGATGGCATTATTAACCACGATGCCCAATAACATGACTATCCCGATCAGGGCATTAACGGTGATGGTGGAACCCATTATCAGGTGAGCGACGAACAGGGCCAAAAGAGCCCCGGTGACGGCAAAGGGGATGGAGAACATAATGGTGAAGGGGTGCACGAAAGACTCGAACAGGGCGGCCATAATCATATAGACCAGTAAAGCGGCGAAGATGAAATCGATGATCAAATCCTGCATTGACTCTCGCATGGATTCATCCTCGCCGGAATAACCGATCAGATACCCGTCGGGCAGGCGGATCTTGTCCATCTCCCTGCGCACGTCGGTCATTGTGCTGCGCAGATCCCTGTCGCCGATGCTTCCCCCTATCAAGGCTACGCGCATCTGATTCTCCCGATAGAGTTTTGCCGGTGTCAGCCCATACTCCATCCTGGCCACCTGCCGCAGGGGAACATCAATTCCCAGCGGGGAACGAATCATCACGCTGCCCAGTCGCTCGATTTCGTTCCGCTGGTTCTCAACCAGCTGAACCCGAACGTCGATCTCGGTGCCATACTTCTCCACCCGTGTGGCCACTTTTCCCTGAAGCGCGGTCTGGATGGTCTGGCCAATCTGAAAGGCTCCCAGACCAAGATTGGCCGCTTTCTCCCTGTCCACCACCCAGCGAATCTCCGGGTTGGCCTCCTCCACACTGCTGGTGGTCTCCTTGATGCCCAGCACCCTTCCCAGGCGGCTCTCTATCTGCAGGGCCAGGTTCTTCAGCACATCAAAATCCTGGCCGCTGACCTTGATCTCCACATCCCCGTATGCGCTACCCTGCATCTGGTCCATGGTGGCCACCTGGAATTTAGCTCGCCCCATCTGTCGCAAAGTGTCCCGCAGCACATCGACCACCTCCATGGTGGTGACATCCCGCTTGTCCCTGTCCACCAATCGGACAATCATGGTGGCCACGTTTGCCACGCGATCGGTGGTCACATCCCCCGCTTCTCCCCCCATGTTGAACACCACCTCTGTTGCTGGCAGACTGAATAAATAGTCCTCCAGCTCCGTCATCAGAACCTTGGTCTCCTCCAGGGGAGATCCCGCCGGAAGGGTGACAAAGATCTGGAAGAGACCTTCGTCGGACTGGGGCATGAAATCGACCCCAATGGCGGGGACCAAAAACAGAGAGCCCACAAAGAGGATCAGGGCAAACAGCAGAGTACGCACCCTGTGATTGAGAGAATTGTTCAGGACTCGCAGATAAAACCGGCGTATGGGATCGATGAAGCTCTGAGCTTTAACGATCCGGGCTGTGGCCTTTTGATTCAACAACTTTGCTGATATCATGGGCACCAGGGTTAATGCCACTATCAAGCTGGCCGAGAGGGAAAAGGCGATGCTGGCCGCCAGCTGCCCGAAGAGAATCTTCACCACTCCGGCTGTGAACAGGATAGGGATGAAGATAACCATGGTGGTCAGGGTAGAGGCGGTAATGGCCATGGCCACCTGAGCCGCTCCTTTGCTGGCCGCCGTGTCGCGGTCCTCTCCTCCCTGAAGCCGGCGGTAGATGTTCTCCAACACCACGATGGAGTTGTCCACCAACATTCCGATGCCGATGGCCAAACCTCCCAGGGAGATGATGTTTATGGAAATTCCCAAAAAGTACAGGGGAAAGAATGTGATCAGTACCGAGATGGGGATGGCCGTTCCGATGATAAATGAAGCGCGATAACTGCGCAGGAAGAGAAAAAGGACTAGCACCGCCAGGATGGCCCCGAATAGGGCCGCGTCTCGCACATTGTTCACCGATGCCTGAATATAGGTGGCCGAGTCGAAAAGCTCACTCATGGCAACATCTGCAGGCAGACGTCTCTCGATCCGGCTCAGCTCCTTGCGCACTCTCTGGGACACCTCCACGGTATTGGCGTCCGACTGCTTCATGATGGCCACCACAGTGCTATTCTGCCCCTGCATCCGGGCGAAAGCCGTCTCCTCTACTGGAGCGTATATCACCTGGGCTATATCCCTCAGCCGCACGGGCACACCACCAACCACGGTCACAACCACATTCTTGATATCATCCAGGCTCTCGAACTCACCACGAGATTTGACCTGATAGTCGCGCCCTCCCTGTACGATATGCCCCGAGCCAATATCCAGATTCTCCGCCCGGAGCTTTTGCACCAACCGATCCAGGGATAACCCCACCCCCATCAACCTCTTCTGGTCCACCTGAACGGAGATCTCCCGGAAACCCCCTCCCCAAACCCATACCGATCCCACGCCATCTAGCTGTTCCAGATAAGGTTGGACCAGGTCCTCAGCCATCTTGCGCAGCTCGCGCATGGTTCTCTTGTCACTGTTGATCCCGTGGACGGACACCGGAATACTGCTGGGGTCATACTTTAGCAGCATGGGGTTCTCCATGTCCTCGGGCAGAAAATCCTCTTTGTATTGCTCGATCATCTCCCGGATGTCCGTCATGGCCTGGTTCAGGTCCGTTCCCCACTTGAACTCCAGTTGCATCGAACAATTTCCCAGGCGAGACGTCGAGCTGACATTTTTGATGCCAGCCGCCCGGCTTACGGCCATCTCCAGAGGTTTTGTGACCAGCTTCTCGATCTCCCGGGGACCAACGCCAGGGTAGTTGGCCGATAGAAAGATGACTGGAAGGTTGATATCCGGGATGAACTCCACTGGCATCTTTATCAATGAGATCAGACCCAGAACCACAAATACCATAACGATCATGGTGATGGCCACAGGCCTCTTGACCGAAAAATTAGAAAGAAACATCGCTGTCCTCGCTTACCTTTTTACTTTCGCTGGTTGCATCTTGATAAGTTGTTTTTACCAAATCTCCCTCTTTTAATCCAAATTGCCCCCGAACCACCACCTTCTCCTGACCGGTGAGGCCTTGAACGATCTCCACTCTACCATCCTGCTCTACGCCGGAGATCACTCTCCTGATCATAGCTTTTCCTTCTTCCACCACGAAAACGTGTTCTAAACCCATGTCTCTTATTATGCCACTATGGGGAATGGAAAGCACATCTTGCCGGCGATCTACAACCAGCTCGATGTCTGTCAACATGCCTGGCTTCAATAATCCTCTATCGTTGAACGCCGTGATCTCCACCTCCATAGTACGGCTGAGACGATCTATGGTCAGGCCTGTGCG
>CBDUWG010000153.1:0-5093 GCA_965370845.1 uncultured bacterium | reverse complement strand
GCATCCATGTTCCCGGGATCTGATCGCAGCACCTCGCTGTAGCAGCGTGCTGTCACGGAGGGATCTCCCACACGTCCCAGAACCCTCGACAGGTTTGTATACGCGTTGGCATATCCGGGTCTTATCACGAGCGCCTCTGAATAGCGCCGGGCCGCTCCTTCCAGATCACCCTTCATCATGAGGGCGCTACCGAGGTTGTTGCGCGCCTCCGCGTCTTCCGGAGCTATCCGGACAGCCTCGCTGAAATGCTCAAGAGCGCCATCCGCATCGCCCAGGCGGGACAGGGCGATGCCCAGGATGCTGATGATGTTCAGCTTGATGGTAAAACCCAGGGTGATGGAGAAGACGATCAGATCCAGTGTGGCCGGGGAAAAACCGGGGGCAATGGATTTGAGGAAAAAATCCTTCACCACACCGTCGGGAAGGAGCAGGCCGATCACCTCACCAAAGGTGCTTCCGATGAGGGCCCCTAAAATGAGGATAAGCAGAACCGTCCCCACAGACTTCTTCTGTTTCATCCTGCCCTCCTGCGTTCGGCCAGTAAAACGGCTGGTTCCTCATCCATCCTTGTGATCCCCTGGGGAAAGCTGGTTTAGAATCAGGCCCCTGGCAAACTGGTAGAGGCCACCAATCAACCCCACCAGGACATACATCATGGCCAGGGGGAAAAAGGCCAGAGGGGGATTGATGGCGATGGCCACCGCACAGATGGCAAACAGGACGAGCTTGATCCTGTTCCGGCGACCCTTCCAGGTAAGTTTGGGATAAGTTTCATAAGAGAACACGCTGACCATTAAGGCGGACAGAAGGATGAGCAACAGGAAGATTAATTCCGGAAAGCGGACCCTGCCCCACAGCTGGTCGCAAAAAACCACATAGGCGGCCAATGTCCCTCCGGCCATGGTGATGGGCAAACCATGGAAACAACTTTTCTGGCCACCCTTGAAGTGCACATTAAATCTAGCCAAACGAAAAACTCCGCAGAGCAGAAAAAGGAAGCCAAAAATGGGCATCCATCTGGCCAGCGATCCCACAAAGAACGACCCTACCAAGACCACCGGGGCCAGGCCAAAAGAGATCAGATCTGCCAGAGAATCGAACTCCACCCCGAATTTCAGCAGAGACTTGGCGAATTTGGCCAGTTTCCCATCCAGAGCATCGAAGAAGCTGGCTAAAATGATCAGCCAGGCGGCGAACACGGGTTCTCCCAATAAGCTATACCTCACCGCCAGAAATCCACACAGCAGATTCCCCACAGTGAATATACTTGGCAAGATGTCCAGAATCCCGATGGTCACCGAAACACCCCCACGATGGTTTCCCCAGCCACAACCCGATCTCCCTGTTTCACCTTAAGCTCCACGGTCTCGGGCAGAAATAAATCTACCCTGGACCCCAGCCGAATCATCCCAAACCTCTGACCCCTAATCACCGAGTCATCTACCCGCAACCGGCAGACGATCCGGCGAGCCAGGAGCCCGGCTATTTGTTTGACCAAAACCTTCCCCCCGGAGGCCTGAATGCCCACCAGGTTGTGCTCGTTATCCCTTTGAGCCCGCCGGGTGAAAGCCGGCCACCCTCCACCGGGCACGTGTTCGATCAAGTCCACACGCCCCGATACCGGAGCCCGATTGATGTGTACATCCCACAAGGAGAGAACCAGACCAACGCGCACCGCCTTGGATTTGAGATACATCTCCTCCCGGATTTCCCTCTCCACCTCCGTGACCCGACCATCTGCCGCCGAGACCAACAATCCCTTTCCTTGGGGGCACTGTCTCTGCGGATCACGGTAGAAATAGGCCACTAAAATGGTCAGCAGCCCACAAACCAATCCAAGGTACCGCATGAACTCCCAGGAAAACCCTCGGGCAAGCAGCAGGAAAAGGATGGTGGCGACGAAACACCACAGTGTCCAGGATATCCCCTCTCTGGCCATAACGAACTTCTCCTGAAAACGTACACATCCAGACGTCTAAGGCGCGGGATCTCCAGAATCATCCCCGCTTACCAGGCTCCACCAGAGTGAAAGTCACCGTCTGCGTCTGCCCACCTCTCCAAACAGTCAGCCGGATGCGATCGCCCACATGTGTCCCGTAAAACTCGGCCACCAGATCCGCCTCGTCTGCGATCTCTTTGCTGTTGATGCCGGTGATGACGTCCCCCACCCGAAGCCCGGCCAACAAAGCAGGACTGGCCGGATCCAGTTGAGAGACGATGACCCCGTCTGTGGACGGATAGCCCAAGCTCTGGGCGATAAGGGGGCTCAGCGATTGGATGTGAATGCCGGTCCAAAAGGGCCTTACCTCTCCGTACTGGACGATTTCCTCCAGCATCCGCTTGGCCGTGTTGATGGGAATAGCAAAACCGACCCCCAGGGACCCGCCGCTTTCGGTAAAGATAAATGTGT
Source organism: uncultured bacterium (assembly GCA_965370845.1). Taxonomy (GTDB): domain Bacteria; phylum SM23-81; class SM23-81; order SM23-81; family SM23-81; genus DAOVRJ01. The sequence continues at coordinate 2,683 of CBDUWG010000153.1, read as the reverse complement.
TGATGCCGATGACCTCCCCGACGCTGTTTACCAGAGGCCCGCCGCTGTTACCCGGATTGATGGCGGCATCGGTCTGAATCATATTCCGATAGATGCGTCCCCTCCGGGGGTCGAAATCCCGCCCAATGGCGCTGATCACCCCCACGGTAACGCTGGGGCGCGAGTCTTTCAGGACGTACCCATAAGGGTTACCAATGGCGATGGCCCACTCACCGATGATCAGGTCGTCGGAATCCCCCAGCGGAGCTGTGGGCAGGTCGTGGCCATCGATCTTTACCAGGGCTAGATCCAGGGCGGGATCCGAACCTATAAGATCTCCCTCGAACTGACGGCCATCAGCCAGATTTACGACTATCTGGGTTGCATTCTCGACGACGTGCTCGCTGGTCAGAATATGACCGTCGCTGTTGATCAAAAATCCTGAGCCCATGCTCTTGATCCTCTGTCTGTAATCGCGGCGCAGCTCCGGGAAAAAATACTCAAACATAGGATCGCCGAACATAGATCCAAAAGGGCTTCTGCTGACGATGCGCACCTGGGTCACGCTGATGCTTACTACAGCCGGGCTTATGATCTCGGCGGATCGGACAATGGCATTCCTCCTGGAGCTGGAAATCTCGTGAGCTGTATCCGATGTCGAAGATCCAGCGGCGACTCCAGCCAGAACAGGCTCTCTCTCTGAGCAGGACCCCGATGGCAGAAACCTGGGGAATCGTCTCAGAAGGATCAAGCTAGCCAGCAATCCCAGTAGGACAACCAGCGAAATTCCCCAGAACCGCTTCCAAAAAGAAGCGCGATGTTGTCTGTCAAGTTCAACCCGACTCATGGTCGTCCCCTGTCAAGAAGAGGAGGAAAGTTCCCTGGCTTTCTCCCAGTCGGCCTGGAATTTCTCAATGCCAATATCGGTTAACGGATGGTGCACCAGTTTCTCGATGACGGCAAAGGGAATGGTGGCGATATCGGCCCCGATCAAAGCGGCGTCGGCCACGTGTAGGGGGTGCCGGATGCTGGCCACGATGACCTGGGTCTCGAAATTGTAGTTCTCGAACACGGCCAGGATCTCCTCAACCAGATCCATTCCCGCGTGACCGATATCGTCCAATCGGCCGATGAACGGGCTCACAAAAGTGGCTCCGGCTTTGGCAGCCAGCAAAGCCTGGCCGGAGGAGAAAACCAGAGTTACGTTAGTCCGTATTCCCTTGTCACTCAAGCGCTTGACGGCTAGAATTCCCTCCTTAATCATGGGAATCTTGATAACCATATTCTGGTGAATTTTGGCCAGGCCCTCGGCCTCGGCCACCATCTTATCGGCCTCCAGGCTCAACACCTCACCGCTCACCGGTCCATCGACCATCTGGCAAATCTGCAGAAGGATTTCTTTGTAATCCTTACCGGTTCTCTCTATCTCCTTTCCCAGCAAAGTGGGGTTGGTGGTCACACCATCCAAAATGCCCAATCCAGCGGCCTGGCGTATTTCCTCTAAATTGGCCGTGTCAATAAAAAACTTCATCTTCGATCTCCTTTCCCGAGCTCGGTTGTTCGTGGATAAGTAACTTCCAGAAGACATAGCCCCTGCGGAGGCGCAACTATAATGGACCGTTGATCTACTCCTCTTTCCAGAAATTTCGAGAACCTCTCCGGGGAAAGACGACCCCGGCCAAGGTCAACCAGCCGTCCCACGATAACCCTGACCATGGCGCGGAGAAATCGATTAGCCACGATGTGCAGATGGATCTCGTCCCTCACCTTCTTCAAAGATACATCCTGTACGGTACAAACACAATGGGGTCTTTCATCCGGACCCAGGCAGAAACCAGCAAAATCGTGGGTGCCCATCAGCACCTGTACGGCCTCCCGCATCTGCACCAGATCCAGGTTTGCCAAGATGCTCCAGACGAAATGGCGGCGCAGGGCCGTCGGTTGCGTCGATAGCCGGTAACGATAATGCCTGCTGGTGGCATCATAGCGGGCGTGAAACTTCTCCGAAACCTCCTCGGCCTGGCGAATCACCACATCTGAAGACAGCAGCGAATTCAATCCCCGCTGTATCTCGCGCAGCGACAACCCGCTGGCGGTTGTAAAATTGGCCACCTGACCCTGAGCATGGACACCGGCATCAGTGCGCCCGGCTCCAATGATCTTCACCGGCTCCCGAAGAAGAACTCCCAGCTTTTCCTGTAAAAGCCCCTGAACGGTTCTTCCCTCTGGCTGCACCTGCCAACCGCAGAAATCTGTCCCCTCGTATTCCAGGGTTAGTTTTATGTTTCTCACCAAAATCGACATCCGCCCTTGATCTCAATGAGCGAGTGCTGTTCAGCCCCCCGAAGGACTGGGCAACCACCTGCTCGCCAGAATGCACCCACACGCAAAGATCACCAACAGGGCCAGGGAATAATAGTCAGCCGCAGAGAATTTTAACTCCCGGTAATGAGTCCGGGAGCTATCTGTTCGATAATTTCTGGCCTCCATGGCCACGGCCAGCTCATCTGCCCGGCGAAAGGCAGACAGAAACAGAGGTACCAGCAAGGGAACCAGGCTTCTGGCTCGCCGGATCAAATTTCCACTGAAGTTGGCCCCTCTGTCCACTTGAGCTTTCTGGATGTTGTCGGCCTCCTCGATGAAGGTGGGAATGCACCGCAGGGCAATGACCAGCATCATGGCCCGAGCGTGGGATGATAAGCCG
>CBDUWG010000152.1:0-5113 GCA_965370845.1 uncultured bacterium | reverse complement strand
GATCCAGCCCAGTTAAGAGATCGATGAGATGCCTGTAGGATTCGTTGATCTCCTCCATGGTCAGGCCGGACAGCTCAAGGGTTTGCTCCATGGCATCAAGGGTGGTCCCGTCGGCGCCATTGAGGGTCATGCCCAGGGCCATGGAGATGCTTAGCGGGGAGATGAAGATGTTGGAGTCACCCTGAACGGAGTTGATCTGCCGGAACAGCTTCAGGCCGAACTCGTTGTCCGATTCGATGAGCATCCTCTCCGCCTCGCTGATATCGATGGGCTCAGACGTAGGTGGAGAGTTGGCTGGATTTTCGGAGCACTGACAGGCCAGAGCTGCCAGAAGGAACAGGAAAAAGAGGGCCTGTGCTCGTTTCAGCATGCTGGTTTTTGCGAACATGGCGATCACCTCCCAAGGTCTATCTCATTCGGCCGCCGGGTCCACGATCTTGCCGATGAACAGGATCGTCCCCGAGTAATTCTCCCGGATCACAAAGGCGAATGGGCGGTTCACATGAAAGACATCGTCCCCGATCCCGCTGGTCATAATGGTGGAAGTGACCGCCGCGGCCTCGGTGCCCTCCTCGTTCACCTCAACGAAAGTCTTATGCTTTACCTCGTCGATCCAAACCCCGCCGCCGGCGTATATGTTGGTGAAATCGGCCGTCGGGGTGAAGGCCACGCCCATCCCCAGGGTTGTAAGAACGTCTTTTAATTTGATATCGTATTCCAGGGTGAACTTGGGGATGAAGATGTCCAGCGAATCCCGGTGAAGACTCGTCAACCAGTTATCCACCAGCGACTGGTCCCAAGCCTCGGGATCGATGCTGGCGATCAGGCTGTCGATGTCTGCACTCTCTTCGGGCAAAATAATCGTCATTCTGAAGGATGTATCGCCATAGGGCAGATCGAGAGCCCAAAAATCGTCAGCGGTGTAATGCCAATACAATCCCCGTTGGGTCATCATCCGGCAGATTTTCTCGGAGCCATCGGGCAGAATAAAATAATCATCGCAGGTGAACTGCTCATCGAATTGGTATGTCCAGGCACCCTTGAAATAGATGGCGTTGAGCAGGAACATGCAGGTGTAGGGATCGATGGGATCATTCACGATCTCCTCGATCTTGCCGTTGGTCTGCTCCTCGACCCAGGCGTTGATGGTGGGTGCGGCGTCCGAGGCGCCGAAATCCAGGCCGGTGACCAGGGCCGAGAAATACTCATGGCAGGCAGCCAGGAAGTCAGCCTGCGGTTCAGGGAAGGTCTGGTCATACCAGATCGAGTTGGCGATGTCGAATCGAACGGTGGGGTCCAGCTGGGTCAGGGTCTCGATCAGGTATCGATAGGATTCGTTCACCTGCTCGATGGACAGTCCGGACAGCTCCAGGGTTTGTCCCATGGCCTCCCGTGTGCCCCCATCGGCCCCGTTGTAAGCCATTCCCAGGGACATGGCCACGCTCAATGGGGAGATGAAGATGTTCTTGTCCCCCTCCTGCTCGACGATCTTCTGGAACAGCTTGATGCCGAAGCGATTATCCGATTCGATCAACATCTTCTGGGCAGTGCTTAGGGCAAAGGGAGGTGACGGAGAGGTGGGGTTGTCGGAGCACTGCCAGAGAAAAAGCCCCGCGGACATGACGATGGCGGGGCCCAAGATCAATTTTAAAATCTTCCCGGTCAATTGAATCACCTCCCCGGGAAATAAGGAATGGTTTTTACACTAGTTTATCAATAACACTTTTTTGAGCAGCGGTCAAGCTGTTTTTTGAAAACCCTCCGGTTTTTTAAATCTTTCCATCGCCGCCGGGGCGCTCAGCTCAGGCGTGTCCGTTCTTCCATAATGCAGAGACTCCGGAAGTTACCTGGGATCCAGGTTTCCCAGAAAAAGCTTGACTTCACCCCGGGTGTAGCATAAATTTGTGGAGTGTAACACAAACGGGGGACAACATGGGCGACATGGTCCGTTTTGGGGTGAGCATGAGCGCCGAGCTGCTGGAGAGTCTCGATGCGCTGTTGGCCAAAATTGGCTACAGCTCCCGGTCAGAGGCCATCCGCGACATGGTGCGCAGCCGGCTGGTGGAAGAGGAGTGGCAACAGACGGGTCAGGAGGTTGTGGGCACCGTCACGCTGGTATACAGCCATGAGGTGCGGGAGCTCACCGAGATGCTTACCTCTCTGCAGCATCACTATACCGCAGAGATCGTCTCCACCACCCACATTCACCTGGACGAGCACAACTGCCTGGAAGTACTTATCGTCCGGGGGAAGAACCAGAGGATCCGGGAGATCGCCGAGAAGCTGATCAGCACCCGGGGGGTGAAGCATGGCAAATTGACCACCACGACCACGGGAAAGGAGCTTGGCTGAGACTGTTTTTTTTTTGAGATATCGTGTTACGATTTTAGGTATCGTAATACCAGATGCATGATCAGGTGATGGATCGCCAAACACGAGAGATCCACGCGCGGATAGCGAGAAAGGGTTTTTCCAAACAAGGGAGGGCAGATGTTCAGGAAGCTCTTTATGATCGTTGTTTTTGTTTGCGGCAGCTTCGGCATCGCCGCCGGTGAACAGGTGAAGTCTGACTCAACGGGAAGCTATTATCTGGACGAGATCGTGGTGACGGCCACCAGGATGAAGCGATCCGTCAGGGATCTCTCCGCCACGGTGAGCGTGGTCACAGAAGAGGACATCGAAGCCTCCAACACCAAATCCTGCACGGATATCCTGAATACTCTGCCCGGCGTCTTCGTCAACAGGACGGGGGACTTTGGCCGGGCCGACGTGGACATCCGCGGATTGGGGGACCGGGGACGCAGCGTGATGGTGCTGGTAGATGGACGGCCGGTCAAGATGGGTCTCTTCGGGTGTACCGTGACCCAGTCGCTGCCCTTGAACAATGTGCAGCGGATCGAGGTGGTTCGGGGACCTTCCTCTGTCCTCTATGGTTCCGACGCCCTGGGTGGGGTGATCAACATCATCACCAGGCAGGTCGGGGAGGGGCTGGAGACGGATTTTACCAGCAGCATCGGCTCGTACAACACGGGAAATATCCGTCTGCGTCACGGCGGACGACACGATGGTATCGACTACTACCTGACCGGAAATTGGCGGGAGAGCGACGGCCATGTACCTAACTCCGCTTATCAGGGCAAGGATGCTACCCTCAGGGTCGGGTATCAGATAACGGAGAACCTGGGAACTTCCATCTCGGCCAAGTATTTCGACGGTCGCAAGGAGGAGCCTCAGCTGGACAGGCGGGACCCGAACTATTCGCCCGAGCCATCGGACGTCTGGAATGAGTATAAGCGAGGCGCCGTGAGTTTGGCTTTCACGGGAAAGCTGGTCCGCTGGGAGGGCATGGCCAGGGGTTATGTCAATTTCGGCGATCACCTCTTCTCCGACGGCTGGGATTCGGAGGATTACACCAACGGGGCCGTTCTACACGCCTCCGGCCCCCTTTTCGCCGACAACACACTCACCATGGGGTTCGATTTCCGCCATCAGGGCGGTAAGGTGCTCTCCGAGCCCCTCAACGGAGAGTGGGACAAGAAGGAGTATGCCGTTTTCTTTCATGACGAGCAGATCCTGATGAACAGGTTCATGCTCACTTTCGGGGCCCGCTACAATCAGGATGAGCTGGCTGGCGGAGAGTTCTGCCCGCAGGCGGGATTGGTCTATCACCTGGGGGAAGCCACTATTCTGCGGGGCTCTGTAAACAAAGGTTTCCGGGCGCCGCAGATCAATGAGCTGTATATCTTTCCCCCGCACAACGAGGAACTCAAATCGGAGCAGGTCTTCAGCTACGAGGTGGGGCTGGATCAGCGGATTATCCCCGGTTTGAACGTAGATCTGGCAGGTTACCTGATGAAGGGTGACAACCTCATCCAGATGGAGAAGAACGACTCTGGGCCGCCGATGTTCAAATTTCAAAACGCCGGCGAATTTGAGTTTCGGGGGATCGAGGCAGGTCTCAATGCCCAGCCGGTCAAGGGATTTGGGGCGCGGATTTCCTATACGCACCTTGACCCCGGCGAAAAGACCACCGGCCGGCCGGGGGACAAAGTGGACGTCTGTTTGCGATGCCGGCGGAAAAAGCTAGCCCTGTCCACCACGGGTCAGTATGTAACAAATTACTACGCCGCCGATGAGAAGCAGCAGGAGATTGCCGATTACTTTATCTGGGACGTCAAAATGAGCTACGAGGTCCTTCACGGGCTGAAAGCCTTTCTGGCTGTCGACAACATATTTGACGACAACTACGCAGTTTACGCAAATCTGCCGGGAAGCGCGGCTGGTCTGTACACCATGCCGCGACGGAGGTTCACCACCGGTCTGAACTTCCGTCTGTGAGCCTTTCGGTTTTCCATCGGTTAAAAAAGCCCTTCCATTCAAAAAAAGGTTGACAACTGCTTCAGGATGTGCTAATCTAAGAGATGGTCGGATCGGCTAACTTCTGGCAAAGCAGTTATTTCTAAGAAAGAACCTATTTTTTTGGGAGGGTTTGTATGGCAAAGGTGAAGCAGCTTAACGCTGTTATCAAGAGGAAAATCGGGGCGTTAGACTATCTCTGCTCGGTGCTGGGCAAGGCAAACATCAACATCCAAGGCCTGCTGGCCACCGGAGAGATTATCAGATTTCTGGTGGACGATCATGCTAAAGCCAGCCAGGTGCTGGATGAAATTGGCGTTCATAACGCCATCGAAGACGTGCTGGCCATCGAGCTGGACAACAGCCCGGGCGCGATAGCAGAGGTGACCGGTAAACTTGCCCGCAGGGGGATTAACATTCGTTATGCATATGGCGCAGCGCCTTCCGGGTCTAAAAAGACCATCGTGGTGCTCTCCGTGGTCGATATTACAGAGGCAGAGGCGGCGTTGAGATAAGGTGGGAGAAAGGGAAGGCTGGAAAAAGGAAGGGTCGGGTTATCCGATTTTCCCCGGCGTTCGTGTAAGAGGGGCGAAATTTCTATTCGCCCTTTTTTTCTGGCTGAAATTCTCTGCCCGGATGTGATAGGGGTTTTTTACGGATGATCGAGTATGATGGAGCCGTTTATGTGCCGGGTGTTGATCTGTGGCTTGATGCCCGCAGGGTGAAGGACTTTTCCTTCGTCTCCCACGCCCACACC
>CBDUWG010000151.1:0-5165 GCA_965370845.1 uncultured bacterium | reverse complement strand
GCGTGCGAGTGCGGCCTGCTTTGCCCGAGGAATGATTCGTCCCGGCCAGGCATAGAGTGCGAAAAAGCCTCCGCAAAACCGCGGAGGCTTTTTCGTCCCCCCCACCGAAACACCACTTTCCCCGGTGGTCGATCATCCGGTTTGACTTCGAAAATCAAACGCATCATCCGATCTATCCTTTTCTGAAGCCGGATAAAAACTTAAAAACCGGTTTTAAAACACGTAGAGGGCACATTTTTGCTCAACCACCGACATGAACAGCACTTTTTAATTGATTTTGCGGCGCTGGTGTTCTATATTGTGGACACTTGGTCAAAACTCCACGGTAGAACGTGATCTTTCCCGCTCATCCACGAGTCGGAAGAGGTGGGCCAATATTAAAAGCAGCATCTCCGTGAGGAAATCTTAGTCCATGGCGGCCGTTTTCGGCCGCTGAGGGATAACCCCAAGAGGAGGGATCGTTATGTTGCGTCTTTCAAGGATCGTCGGCGTGGTCCTGGTTGCGACCATCGCCCTGTTGTCGGTCTTCACGGCCCTGTCTATGGCCCACGATAGGTGGCATGAGCCAGGGCAGATCATCGTCAAGTTCGCCCCGCAGGTGGGCACAATTGTGGCGGAGAAAAACGACGGAGTTGTCTCCGTGGACATCGTCTCCCTGGACCTGAGGATGGAACGGTACGGGGTCCATCGCATCGACCAGCTTTTTTCGCACAAGAGCTCGCAGCTGGGCCTCATCTACCAATTCAATTTCGATCCCAAATACAGCGTTAAAAGTGTGGCTGATGACTTCGCCGCAGATGAACATCTGTTGTATGCCGAGCCGCGTTACCGCCATCGGATCTGTGATACACCCAACGACCCCAATTACACAAATGGTCTGCAGTGGTATCTCAACACCGTTCAGGCTCCCGACGCGTGGTCTGTCAGCAAAGGAGACAGTTCGTTGATCATCGGCATCGTGGATGTCGGCGTGGACTGGAACCACCCGGACCTGATCGACAATCGCTGGTTCAACTCCGGTGAGGATCTGAACGGAGATGGAGAGCCTGATGTCAACGGCATCGATGATGACGGGAACGGTTTCATCGACGATTTCTACGGCTGGGATTTCGCCGGAATGGGCGTGGGTGTTCCGGATAATTTCCCCGATGAGGGAGCAGCGGGACATGGCACCCATACCGCCGGGGTCTGCGCCGCGGCGACAGACAACGATCTGGCCTGCGCCGGTATGTCCTGGAAATGCACCTACATGCCGGTAAAGGTCGCCGCAGACGGCAGCAGCGATATAACTTTCGGCTACGAGGGCATTCAATATGCTGTGGACAACGGGGCTTTGGTCATCAACCTAAGCTGGACACGAGGCGACACGGCCAGTGCCTTCGAGCAGGAGATCATCGACAGCGCCTTTGCTAAAGGGGCGATCCTGGTGGCTGCCGCCGGGAACGACGAGGCGGGAAGCACCTTCGCGCCCCCGGATACCTGTCTGCTCAGCTACCCGGCCTGTTACTCTCACGTGACGGCCGTGGCGGCCACGGACATGAACGACCGGGCAACCAGCTTCACGTATTACGGCACCTGGGTGGATGTCTGCGCTCCCGGAAACGGCATGTTCAGCCACCTGTGGAACGACAGCTACGGGATGCGCTCCTCCACCAGCAGCGCCTGTGCCCTGGTTTCCGGGGTGGCCGCCCTGCTGAAGTTCTACGAACCGAGCGTGGACAGCGACGAGTTCCAGGCCAGGATGCGAACCACCTCCGATTCTATCGACGTTCTTAACCCCGACTATGCCGGCTGGCTGGGCGGCAGGCTGAATGCCTACCGGGCACTGCTGAACATTTCCGATTCTGTGGAGGAAGTTTGGACCACATCGGGCACGGTGCCAGAGGGCTATGCCCTCTCCCAGAACCATCCTAACCCCTTCAACCCCAGCACCACCATCTCTTACAGTCTTCCGGCGGCGGGGCAGGCGACACTGCGCATCTACAACGTGGGCGGACAGCTGATCAGGACCCTGGTGGACAGTATCCAGCCGGAGGGCGAGTATGCCGTGCGGTGGAATGGATGTGACCGGGATGGTCAACGGGTGACCAGCGGAATCTACTTTTACCGCCTGAGTGCGGGCAACTGGAGCCAGGCCAAGAAAATGGTCCTGATGAGATAGTTTCTGGGCGGAAGATCCAAAGAGGGCGGGATGGGCGGATACAAGCAATCAGCATCCCCCTTCCTGCCCTTTTTCATTTCCCCTGCCAACTCCCTCGCCGTCCCAGCCCATTTTTAAATATATCCCCTTGGTCTCATGATCAGAGAGGAAGGCTCCATGCACCTGATCACAAAAGGGCCTGGCTCTCTCTTAACCCTCTTAGGTTTACTGGCAAATTCATTTTTGTTGTCCGCCAGGCCATCGCCGGCCCAGGAAGAAGCACGGGCGGTATGGTTCAGCCGCTTCGAATATGGCTCCGAGGCCGACATTCGACGGCAGATCGCCAGTGCCGATTCCTGCCACTGCAACATCATCCTGTTCCAGATCAGGGGACAGGCGGACGCTTACTACCTATCCCAGGTGGAGCCCTGGTCCGACCAGCTAGGAGGCGGTTATCCCGGGTTCGATCCACTGGCCGTGGCCATCGAGGAGGCCCGGCTGCGGGGCATGGAGCTTCATGCCTACGTCAACACCTTTCCCCTATGGAATGGCTCGAACCCACCTTCCTCGCCCGATCACATCTACAATGCCCATCCCGAGTGGGTGATGTTGGATCAGTCCGGCACACCCATGGATCCCGCCGGCGGCTATGCTTACCTCAGCCCGGGTATCTCCCAGGCGGTCCAACACGTCAAGGACGTGATCAGCGACATCGCAACGCACTATGACATAGACGGTATCCACTTGGATTACATCCGCTACCCGGGCACATCATACTCCCACGACGACTCCAGCCTGGCCCGCTTTCTGAGGGAATACGGCGGAACGCCCCAGGAGCTTCCCGATCAGTGGAAGCAATTTCGCCGCAATCTGGTCACCCAGTTCGTAGGCGACATTTACCAGCTGGTCACCGGGCTGAAACCCTGGGTGAAGATCTCCGCCGCGGTCTGGGGGGAGTTCTACGATGGCTACACCTACTATTACCAGGACTCCCACGGCTGGCTGGAGCAGGGCTACCTGGATTTCAGCGCCCCCATGATCTACACTGGAAACACATCCACCTTTGGCAGCCGTCTTCGAAACCATGTGGCCAACTCCTACGGGCGACATGTCTATGCCGGCATCGGCATCTATCTCTCAGCTGTTGACCCAGCCACCATGCTGGCTGAGGTCGATATCAGCCGTGACGAGCTTGCTCCGGGGCAGGCGATGTTCGCTGTGAGCGATCTGTCCTCCAGCTACCGGCTTGCCCTGACGGGCGGGCCATATGCAGATCGGGCCGAGGTTCCGGTCATGTCCTGGAAAGAGCCCCGGCCATTCACTCTCTCCGTGGCCCGGTCCGTCAGCGGAATCGGGGTGGACGTGCTCTTCAACCGCCAGGTTCAGGCGGTCACGGCCGAGAACGAGGCCAACTACAGCTTCGACAACGGACTTTCCCTGGCTCCGGGAGAAAGCGTCCGGCTGGACAGCGCCAATCCGGCCCTGGTCCATCTTACCACCACCTCCCAGACAGATGGTACCATCTACACCTTAATGGTGACCGGGGTCCAGGACCTGGAAGGGCAGACCCCCAGCTCCCTGAATGCCAGCCGGAAATTCGTGGGTCAGGCCCACTCGGGGGTGCAGGTGGTAGTGGACAACTCTGATCCCGAATTTTCCACGGTGGGCAGCTGGGCCAGAGGATCCTATGGATCCCCCTACGGATCTGACTATTGCTGGGTCTCCGCCGGTTCGGGGAACTCCGCCACATGGAACCCGAACCTGCCAAACACCGGCACCTACGACGTTTATGCCTACTGGGTCCAGGGAGACAACCGGGCTCCCGACGTCCCCTACATCATCCACCACACCGGCGGGGCAGATACCGTTCGGGTGGATCAGCAACAAAACGGGGAGCGATGGAACAAATTGGGCTCCTATACATTTGAGGCGGGAACGGCCGGCGACGTCACCATCACCAACGAGGCCACCAGCGGGGTGATCGTTGCCGATGCCGTCAGGCTGGTAGAGGTGTTCACCGCGGTGCCCCTGGTCCATCTGGCTGCCCGGGAGCAAAACGGCCAGGTGGTGCTCAGCTGGATCCTGGACCCGGACATTGCGGACATCGGCTGCAATCTATACCGCGACACATCCCCCCACGGTCCCTTCCGCCGGCTCAACGACCGGCTGCTATCCGGGCGGACCCCGGGGGAATATGTGGACTCCGATGTCTGCAGCGGGAACAGCTATTTCTACCTGCTGGGCGTTCTATCGGGGACAAACCGGGAGAAACTATATGGCCCGGTAGAAATCACATTGACCCAATCTCCTCTGGCCAAGCAGTTCGCCCTGGATGCGAATTACCCGAACCCCTTCAACGCAAGCACCCGCATTCGCTTTGCCGTCCCCCCCGGTGACGGTCCTCTGCCGGTCAGCCTGAAGATCTACAATGTTCTGGGACAGGAGGTGCGAACTCTGCTGGACGAGGTTAAAGGGCCGGGCCAGTATGCTGTCTGGTGGGACGGACGGGACAAAGGCGGCCGGGAGGCAGCCAGCGGCGTCTATTTCTGCCGGCTGCGCGCCGGGAAAAATCAGCGGGTGCGCAAGATGCTCCTGGTCAGATGAGCGCTTGGACAACACTGTTGACCGGCACATTGGATGGATATAATAAATAATCTTGGCAGGGAGGATTCGATGTTTCCACAACGATTTACGACCATGTTAGTCATCCTCTTCGGGCTCTTATGGGCATCAGCGGCCCAGGCAGGGGACCTGAGCGGGCTGAAGTTCTGTCTTGACCCGGGGCACGGCGCCTATCCCACCATCAAACCCTTCGAGACCATCATCAACATGAAGATTGGCTTCTATCTCCAGGAATATCTGGAGTCGGCCAACGTGGACACGGCCATCCTCACCCGCACCGACAACATCCAGAACCCCTCCCTCACCGAGCGGGAGTACATCGCCAACTCCAACAATGTGGACTGGTTTAACTCTATTCACCACAACGCATTTCAGGGCGTCACTAACTACACGCTGGTTCTTT
>CBDUWG010000150.1:0-5185 GCA_965370845.1 uncultured bacterium | reverse complement strand
GCTGAGAGTCGTTGAAGTAGGCCGGAACCGTGATTATAGCCGCGGCGATCTTCTCCCCCAAATAGTCCTCGGCGGTCTGGCGCATCTTCTGCAGGATCATGGCCGAGATCTCCGGCGGGGAATACTCTTTGTTATTGGCTTTGATGCGAGCGTTACCGTTTGGTCCTTTGACCACCTGGAAGGGAACTTCCTTCTTCTCCTGGACCACCTCGCCGTGCTTTCGGCCCATGAATCGCTTGATGGATGAGATGGTGTTCTGAGGGTTGGTGATGGCCTGTCTTTTGGCCACCTGGCCCACCAGACGCTCATTGGATTTTGAAAATGCCACCACCGACGGGGTTGTTCTACCACCCTCAGCATTGGGGATGACCACCGGGTCTCCACCCTCCATCACGGCCACGCAGGAGTTGGTGGTTCCCAGGTCGATACCGATTATTTTAGCCATGATTGATTCCTCCTGGTAATATTTTTGTTTGTCTGCTTGAACTTTTTCTTTCGATAAAGCAACCGGCAGGGATCCTTCTGCCGCCCAAGATCAATTCTTTGGGGAGAACGAGATCCCTGCCTGTTCTGCGGCGTGGGGAATCGAATCCTCAAGCCGCGTCGTCTGAGTTTACTTCACCTCGATGGGAATCTCCTTGGGCTTAACCTCTTCCGCCTTGGGCAGCTCGACATGCAAGAGCCCATTTTTATAGGAGGCCTTGATCTTGTCGGCCTGAACGGGCATAGGCAGCTCGAAGGATCTTACGAATGATCCGTACCTTCGCTCCAGGCGATGGCAGTTCTGTTCGTTGATTTCCCGCTCCTGCTTTTTCTCGCCCTTGAGCATCAGCACGTTGTTCTCCAGCGAAACCCTGATGTCCTCCTTCTTCATCCCCGGAATTTCCACATCAACGTGGATGCTGTCCGTGTTCTCGGAGATATCCACCGCCGGGCTCCACCGCTTCAGAGCCCATGGGCGTCTCTCGGGGACCCGGTCTAAGAAGTCGCCAAACAGTCGGTCTATCTCATTGTGGACGCTGACCTGGTCTCCCCACGGTCTCCAGTTCATGATCGCCATTTTCGTTCACCTCCTGATGGTTGTTGAAGCTTGTCAATCTCCGTTTCGTGGTTAAAGGTCTATTATTTTACCTCGATGGGTATATCTTTCGGTTTAACCTGCTCTGTTTTCGGGAGGACGACGCTTAAGACCCCATTTTTATACGAGGCGTTGATCTTGTCCGACTGGACCGGCATGGGCAGCTCGAAGGCCCTGGAAAAAGAGTCGTGTCTGCGCTCCCAGCGGTAGTAATTAACCTCCTTGACCTCCTTCTGTTGCTTTTTTTCTCCTCTGAGAGACAGCACATTGTTCTCCAACGAGACCCTGATCTCCTCTTTTTTCATCCCCGGAATCTCCACGTCGATGTGCAGGCTGTCCTCGTTCTCGTAGATATCTACCGCTGGACACCACCGCTGCGCGGGTTCAGCCCGTCTTGCCGGGACCCGGCCGAGGAAATCGCCGAACAGTTGATTCATCTCGTCCTCGACGCTGACCAGGTCTCCCCACGGTCTCCATCTCATGATCGCCATCTCGATTCACCTCCTTAAAAAGTCTGTGAAGGAACTTGAGGTGCGCTTTTTGCACACCATTATACATCTGTTGCAACTGTCGTGCCAGTCAGGTCCTGCTGGCAAGCAGCTTCTTTAATGCGTTGGAAGGCAAAGTGTTTCCTAAAGAAAAACATTTCCTCGCTTTTGTCGGCGCTGTGCAGCGCTGAAAACATCCGCCATTTTGACGTACACAAACAGCCAATATGGCAGATATGACAAAAAGAAAAGCCATTTTGACAAATGAACTGCCAATACGGCTTAATCGTTGCACCAACTCGTTTGTTGTTAAAGAATTGAATTGATTGATACTGGATTCTAGATACTGGATTCTGGATCCCCGCTCCCCTCTCCCAAATCCTCGAGCCTGGATTTAGTTCTTAACCAGTATCCAGAATCTGTTTTTCCTTTCCTCCCCAGTCTCCAGTCTCAGTCTTTAACAAGGATCCAGGATCCAGGATCAAGGATCGGTTTTTTCTTTCCCCCTCATCCATTCAACCCATACGCCTGGATCTTGCGGTACAACGTCCGCTCGCCGATGCCCAGCAGCCTGGCCGCCTTCTTGCGGTTGCCGCCGGTATGCTGCAGGGTCTTGCGAATCATATCCCTCTCCACCCGGGACATGTCGGTGCCCACCGGAAACTGCACCGTTTCGCCGGCCGGCTCCTGTTGGGCCTGGCCGCCCTCATCCACCAGGTCCACATGCCGGGAGTGCACCTCCATGGGTGGTTGGGGCTCGTGCTCTCCGGCGAGAAGCTCTTTCAGCTCGGCCACGTCTGCTCGCAGGCCCAGAAGGGTCTTGTAGATGATCTCCCGCTCCGCCTGTTCCCTGGTTTTCTCCACCCGCACGGGCAAATTGGCGCTGGGGGTGGCCCGGGGGCGGAGGTATTTGGGAATATCCTCCGGGCGGACTTCCCGATCAGGAGAGAGGACGATGATACTCTCCACTAAATTTCTCAGCTCGCGCACGTTTCCGGGCCAGTTGTACTGTTTTAGCAGTTCCATGGCCTGGCCGGAAATGCCCTGGAAACGCGCCTTGGCCTGATGGCGATATTGTCCGATAAAGGTCTGCACCAGCAGAGGGATATCATCCCTTCTCTCGCGCAGAGGGGGGATGTGGACCAGTACCACATTGAGCCGGTAGTAAAGATCCTCGCGGAACCGGCCCTGCTCAACCGCCTCTTCCAGATCCTTGTTGGTGGCGGCGATGAGCCTCACATCCACCTTAATGGGGCTGGTTCCGCCGACCCGCATGAACTCCTGCTCCTCCAGCACGCGGAGCAATCTCACCTGCGTGGCCGGGGGCAGCTCGGACACCTCGTCCAGGAACAGGGTGCCGCCATCGGCCAGCTCGAAGTATCCCGCCCGGCGGCTGACCGCCCCGGTGAAGGCCCCCCGCTCGTGCCCGAACAGCTCGCTGTCTATAATACCCTCGGCCAGAGCCCCGCAGTTAACCGCTAAAAAGGGGCCGCTGCTGCGGCGGCTTTTCAGGTGAATGGCCCGGGCCACCAGCTCCTTGCCTGTTCCGCTTTCGCCCACGATCATGGCGGTGATGTCCGTGTGGGCGATCTGCTCGATGGTCTCGTAGATACGGCGCATGGCCGGGCTGTTGCCCACCAGGTGACTTTCCCGGAGAAATGTCCGCCGGTCCTGGGCCTTTTTGATGGCCTCGCCCAAAATCCGCAGCTTCACCGGCCGTTGAAAGAGGTCGTCGGCGCCCGCGCGAAGAGCTTTCAGGCCCAGGTTTCCCCCTCCCTTGTCGGTGATCACCATGACGATGGCTCCAGGATTATCCCTGCGGGCCAGCTGAATTAGTCCGATGCCGTCGGAGTCGGGCAGGGACAGGTCCACCACCAGGACATCCTGGGGCCCGCGGCGGAGGATCTTACGGGCCTGGCTGCCGTCGGAGGCCTGGGCGACCTGGAAGTCGTGCCGTTTGAAGAAGCCGGTCAGAAGAGCCCGCTGATTAGTGTCGGTATCCACCAGCAAGAGTTTTTGAGGAACCTTCTCCTCAGGCATGGTACCGTTTCTCCTCTGGATTTAACTTGGCCATTCACAGGAGGGTGGAGCGTTGGGATGCTGGATACTGGATTCTGGATGCTGGATTCTGGATCCCCGCCCCCCTCTCCCAAATCCTCGATCCTGGATTTAGTTCTTAACCAGCATCCAGTATCTAGAATCCAGTATCTGTTTTTCTTTTCAAATAACCTCTGCGAACAGATCGTACTCCGAAAAGCCGGTCACCTGGGCGCGAACGAAATCCCCGGGATGGAGATCTTCACCCTGCAGGTAGATGTGCCCGTCGATGTCCGGGGCCTCGGCCTGGGTCCGGCCCACGTAGTTCCAGTCGTCTGCGGAGACGGCCGCGTCCACCAGCACGGTGATCTCCTCTCCGGCCATGGCCTGGTTGTGCTGCAGGGAGATCTGCCGCTGGAGCTGGAGCAGCTGGTCGAGACGGCGATCGGCCACCCCCTTCTTCGGCCGGCGGGGCATATCCGCCGCCGGGGTGCCCTGTTCCGGGGAATAGGAGAAGGCCCCCAGCTTGTGGAAGCGGAATTGTCCGACGAATTCCATCAACTGACGGAAGTGCTCCTCCGTCTCCCCGGGCAGGCCGGTGATGAAGGTGGTGCGCAGGGTCAGCCAGGGGATTTTGGACCGCAGAGCATTCAGCAGATCGATGATCTGTTGGCGGGTGACCCGGCGGTTCATGGCCGTCAGTAGGTCGTCGCAGATGTGCTGCAGGGGCAGGTCCAGGTACTTGCAGATCTTCTCCTGCCGGGCCACCGTCTCGATGAGCTCGTCGGAGTAGTGGGCGGGATGGGTGTACAGCAGCCGGATCCAGCGCAGGCCATCGATCTGGCACAGCCGGTCCAGCAGCTCCGTCAATTTGGGCTCACCGTACAGGTCCCTGCCGTAGGCGGTGGTGTCCTGAGCGATGAGGTTGATCTCCCGCACGCCCTGGGCGGCCATCTCTTTGGCCTCCTCCTCGATGACCTCCAGCTTTCGGCTGCGAAATTTCCCGCGGATGATGGGAATGGCACAGTAGGCGCAGCGGTTGTCGCAGCCGTCGGCGATCTTCAGATATGCGCTGTGTTCCAAGGTCAGCTGGCGCCGGGGGATGGCCTCCTCCACCAGGCTGTTGGGATCGTGCAGCACATAGGGCCGAGAGTCCGGCCCGTCCAGGATCTTCTGGCAGACGGAGACGATGTCGTCCTGCCCGCCGATGCCCAAAAAGGCGTCCACCGCGGGCATCTGCTTCCGCAGGGACTGGGGATATCGCTGGGAGAGGCAGCCGGTGACGATCAGGCCGCGGCACTTGCCGGTCTGCTTGTGCCGGGCCATCTGGGCGATGGTATGCAGGGACTCCTGCCGGGCATCCTCGATGAAGCCGCAGGTGTTCACCAGGATGAACTCCGCCTGAGCCGGATCATCCTGCATCTGGTAGCCGGCCCCTTCCAGGGCGGCCACCAGCCGCTCGGCGTCCACCAGGTTCTTGGGACAGCCCAGGCTGATGATGTTGAAGGTTGGGGGCATAGTGGATAGAGAAATGAAAAATGAAAAGTGAAAAATGCAAAGTGAAAAATGTGGTTCGAAGCGG
>CBDUWG010000149.1:0-5191 GCA_965370845.1 uncultured bacterium | reverse complement strand
GATTTTCCGCCCCTGCGGGGATCTTCAGCGTCGACGCCGGGGACAGCAGCGATCACACCCTCAGTATGGACACGGGGACCTCGGGCAACAAGAGCGGTGATCTGGAGATTTCCTGCGATGACGTGGACGATCCCACGGTCGATGTGGCCCTCTCCGGCACCGTTCTGGATCACGCTCAGCCCTCCACCCAGGCGGGGAGCGTGACAATAGAGGACACTGTGGATTTCGGCACCCACCAGATCGGCGAGTTCAGCGACCAGAGTCTGGAAATCCACAATTACGACTACGACGCTTTGCAAGCCCTTTTGCGTGTCTACGACGCCGCAATTGCCGGCGGGGACGGTCGCTTCAGCATCGCCGGCGGGTTCAGCCCCGCAGATGTCGGCGCCACACCGGCCTTCTACGACATCCATTTCGACGACACCGGGGTCGAGGTGGGCTCCACTTATACGGCCACTTTAACCTTCAGCACTCGAGATCAGGACGGGTTGCCCGGGGGCATCGACCTCTCGGATCTGACCTATAATCTTCTCGCTGAGGGCGGACTGTCCCCAGTCGACGATCTGACCATCACCAAGTCCGCCGAGACGGTGCAGTTGATCTGGACAGCCAAGAGCGGTGTTGATCTATACCGCATCTACAGCGACGACGCCGACCCTCACTTCAACCCGGGATCGGCCATCGACTCGACCGCGGATACCACCTGGACGGACCCGGCACCGGCCACGACCAGGTACTACCTGGTCCGGGTGGTGAAGGGCGGCTCGGAGAGCGGGAGTTCCAACCGGGTGGGAGCTTTTAATAAGGATCTGAGCAACGCAAAATGAGAGAGATACGGGTGAGTGAAATCTATCGGCAGCTTTGTGAGTGCTTGAATTACTACTACCACGTGAAGGCCGTGGATGGGGTAGGTCACAAACCCGCTGACTCCAACGAGGTTGGAGAGTTCGACAAGAACCTGATCAACGAGCCACCCAGTCGACAAGAATGATATCAGACGAAAAAAAGGCCGCCGGATCATCATCACCCGGCGGCCTTCGTACATCAGGGCTTGGCCAACTATCACACCACGCCCTGCTCCCCTCGCTCCCCGGAGCTTATCCTGATCACAGCCTCCAGGGGGATAACGAAGATCTTGCCATCTCCCATACCCCTCTGACCCGTCTTGTTCACAGCGACGATGATCTCCACCAGATCCTCTACCCTATCATCGGGCACCACGAACTCCAGTTTGGTGCAGAGGCGGAGTCGAACCCTCTCCGAAGCCTGCTCCTGGGGCAGATGTCCTTTTTGCCGCCCACAACCGCGAACGGCCGTCTCGGTGACCCCGTAAAAGCTCTCCGATCCGTTCAGCCGTTTCAACAGCTCGGCCATCTTCTTTGTCTGGATGATACACTCGACCTTCTTCATCGCCCTCTCCAGCGAAAAACCCACTGCCTCCCGGCTGGAAGATACAAGAGCCGGAGTTTCTTCTCTACGTCTCAGAGCTCCAAATCCTGTTCTTTGCCGATGATCTTTCCTATGGGAACGGTAAAGACAAACCCCATCCCCGGTTCCTCGAAATCCAGTCCCACATCCTTGAGGTTGGCGGCGATCTCATCCACGATCCCCTCTTCCTGAACCAGGGCAAAAAGCATCTTGGCATAGGGCCTGCGGCCCTCCATCTGATACCTGAGCCCGGCAAATATGGGCACATCGTAGGCCAACATGGGTCCCATAGAACGAACGTCGACCACATTGGCTCCGGTAACCCCCAACTCCACAAGAACAGAGAGGGCATCCTCCAAAAATTTCTCCTCGTTGAGGATGACGATCAACAGATGCATCGATCTCCTCCATTCTTAGCGCAGGAACCATACCTACTAAGGGTGAATCACCCGACCGTCTTCTGTCTTTTTCACCTGGACATCCTGGGGATATTTACGGTCGAAACTGTCGATCAGCTTGGCGATCTCACCCGAGCTCTTCGCCTCTAGCAGTTTCTCTTTGTACACCCGGCTCCTCAAAAGCCTGGCCACCTTGGCTACCGTCTGGATGTATGTTCCGGCGGCCTTCGTGGGAGCCGCGATCAGGAAGACGAGCTGTACCGGCTGGCCGTCAAGTGAGGCGAAATCCACGCTCTCCTCGTAGCGCCCCAGCACCACCGTCAGGCGTCTCACGCCGGCATCGCGAGCGTGGGGGATGGCCACACCACCACCTATGCCCGTGCTCTGCAACTGTTCCCGAGCCACGATGGCCTCGAAAAACTGTTTCTCATCGGCTACCACCTCTGCCGCAGAGAGCCGGTGGGTTAGCTCTTGAAGAACTTCTTCCTTGCTCGCCGCATGGAGACCAAGACAGATGAACTCTTGGCGTAGCGCATCCGACAATTTCTGCATCACAAACCTCCCCGCATACTCATGACCCGGACTTTCTGGCCTCCCCTGCCTTGAGAATGGCCCAGCGGACGCAGGGCGGCCCCAATATCTCAAGCACAAATGTTGTGGCGGTGATGACGCTGATGACCATGATGCCCACCTGAGCTCCGGCATCGCCCAACAGGGAGAACTCACGGTGAGCGTCGATGGCCAGTCCCACGGCCACTCCTGCCTGGGAAATAAGGCAGACACCCAGATACCGTTTTACCACTCGGGAGGCCCGGGAGATCCCGGCACCCAACCGAGCTCCCAGCACCTTTCCCCCTCCCCTGGCTATAATATAGATGAGCCCCAGAATTCCCATCTGGGGCAACAGGCCAATTTGCAGGCGAGCGCCCACCAGCACAAAAAACAGCACGTATACCGGCGGCACGAAAGCCTGCATCACGCTGTATGTCCTCCGGCCGCCGAAAGGCGCCATGTTGGCCAGAACGACCCCCATGGCCATGTTGCTCAGAATCAGCGATAGACCCCAGGTTTCGGCGATACCACAACACAGCAAAACGGAGGCTAGAGAGAGAATCAAGGTCTCGCTTTTATTCCTCATCTTCCTGGCCAGGGAGGAAAGACACAGACCCAGGATGGACCCGGCAGCCAGGGAAAGCAAGATCTCCCCCGCCGGCTTGAGCAGGATGGTGAACACGGAAAGCTCAATACCGGCGAAGAGGGTTTTGGAGATGGAGATGGCAAAGCCGTAAAGAATCAGGGCCATCACGTCATCCAGGCCGACGATGGCCAGGAGAGTGGATGTCAGCACTCCTTTGGCCTTGCTCTCCCAGAGAACCTGCACCGTAGCAGCGGGGGCCGTGGCCGAGGCCAGAGCACCGAAAATAAACCCCAGGTAAAGTTCGCCCGTCAGGGCAAAGATCGCCAGGGCCACCACCACAAAAGCCCCCAGGGATTCCAGGAGCAAGATAGAGAAAATGCTCTTGCCCAGGCGGCGAAAGATCCCCAGACGCAGCTCGCTGCCGATCATGAAGCCGATAAGCCCCAGGGCAAAGGAATTGACGTCCACAAGCTTATCCAGCAGCTGGGGTCCGAACAGCTTTAAAAACGAAGAACCCAGGAACACTCCGGCGACGATGTAGCCCACAACCTGGGGCACGTGCAGCTTCTGAAAAAGCTTCCCACCGCCAAAACCGACGGCCACGGCGATGCCTAAAAGCAAAAGCAAATCAAGGGACATAGGCCTCTCTTGTCTAAAAGGCCACCTTCAGCCAATTCTCCGTTGGTCACAGACCTCTGATCTTCTCGATGTCCTTGTTTCTGCCGATGACCACCAGGGCGTCACCGGCGTTAATCACCTCTCCTGCTGCGGGAATCACTCTGGTCTTTGATTCATCCAGTGACTCTTTGCCATCCAGCTTAGAGATGACGTATTTCTTCACGGCGATGACCTCCACCTTATAATTCTTGCGAACATCCAACTGTGCGATGGTCTTCCCCCAGAATTCCTCCGGCGCCTTGACCTCCACGATGCTGTGACCCGGGGTCAGCGGAATGTAATCGATGATGTTGGGGGTCATAAGGCTGCCGGCTAAACGCTCGGCCATCTCTTCCTCCGGCAATATTGTCCGGCTGGCCCCCAATAGCTTCAATATCTTGACGTGATCGGCGCTCAGCGCCTTGACCACGATCTCCCCGACGCCGGCCTCTTTGAGATAGAGGCTGATCAGCACACTGGCTTCCAACTGGCCCACGCAGACCACCACCATGTCCAGATCCACCAGGTCCAGGGAATCCATGGCCGATTTATCCCGGGCATCCAACACCACCGCATCGGCGACCAGATCTCTGATCTCCTGAACCCTGTCTCGGTCGTTGTCCACGGCCAGCACCTGACAGCCCATCTCGGTAAGAGACGTAGCCAGTTTGAACCCAAATGTACCCAGTCCGATGATGGCAATTTGTCGCATGGTTGTTCTCCTTTACCCGATCATCACGGTCTCTTCGGGATATTCGAAACGCCGCCGGCCCTCTCTCTGGCCTACGGCCAGAGCCAAAGTCAGGGGCCCCACCCGGCCGATGAAGATGGTGATGCAGATGAGTATCTTCCCCATGGGAGAGAGACCGGGGGTCACCCCCGTGGACAAGCCCACGGTGCCGAAGGCGGAGGTAACCTCAAAAAGAAGCTCCAGAAACTGTCCCCGGCCCATCTGGGAATAACCGAACCCTCCCTCGGTCACTGACAGGACCATGGTAACCACCGCGATAGTAATTAACGCCAACGCCGCCAAGGAGATGGCCGCGGCCACGATGGCCAGGGGAATCGTCCGATGAAAAAACTGCACGTTTCGCCGGCCCTTCAAGCGTGCCACCATCAAGGCCACCAATACCCCAAAGGTGCTGGTTTTGATGCCCCCACCAGTTGAGCCCGGAGAGGCCCCGATGAACATGAACATAACCAGCAGAAAGAGGGTGGTGTTGGTCAACTTGCCGGTAAACAGGGTGTTAAACCCAGCCGTCCGGGCCGTCACCGATTGGAAAAAGGAGGCCAATAGCTTTGTGCCGAATGGCTTTCCGGCCAGACTGTTCTGCCACTCCAGCGCCAAGATCAGCAACGTCCCTGCCAGAATGAGCATGCCGGTGACGGTGAACACCGTTTTGGTATGCAGAGAGAGCTTTCTGGCCCTCCCGGAACCCGCCAGGCGTCCCAGAGGGTTAACATCGGCCAGGGCAAAAAAGCCCACTCCCCCTAAAATGATCAGGACCGTCATTATCAGATTGACCAGCAGATCTCCCTGAAAGGCGACAAAACTTGTCCTGTAGAGAGA
>CBDUWG010000148.1:0-5198 GCA_965370845.1 uncultured bacterium | reverse complement strand
GGAGATAGTTCGCCATGGACTCCCCCGTGGATATCCAGATGAAAATCGGCTGCCTTTCCCCGATCTCTCCCCGAGGAGAGGTGAGATTTTCATCGCTCAGCTTGGGGATAAGCATGTAGTCCACTTCCTCGGACCACTCACTCTCGTTGCCGGCCTGGTCAAAGGCGGTTACCGTGTACAAATAGCGCACTCCGATTTCAACGGATTGGTCATCGTAGACGGTGTCGCAAACTCCGCTGCCCAGGATTTTGGTGGCCAGAAGGGTCAACATCTCCAGAGGAGGCGACGATCGATAGATTTTATAGCCGCTCAGGTCGTCCTCCGATCCCATCAACCAGACCAGCTGGATGTAATTTTCATCGGGGATGGCGTCCGTGCCCGTTTCGTCCCGGGAACTGTCCGGTGCTGTGGGAAGGAGAACGGGTGCGCTCGGGCTGGTGGTGTCTGCCGGCGTGCTTTTATCGGAACAGCCGGCCAGGCCCAACAGATATGCCGTCAGGAGAAATCCGAGAAACATGTGCTGGTGTTTTCTGGGCAACGATCTATCCTCCTGTTGCGGTCAAAAACTCACCGAACCGCTGATCCGGTGGATGTTCCCGAGACTGTAGGATACGAAAGCATAGTCCAGGTTAAGTTGCCAGATGTGCAGTCCCGCCCCCATGGTCAATTCCTTTTCCTCCGCCCCCATGCGCAGGGCCAGCAAGTTCCGGTAGGCAAATTCCAGACCAAAGTGGTTCTTGCCGCCGTAAACGGTGTCGCGGTCGTAGGCGAATATGGCCTCTGTTCCCGCGGCGGACAGGGGTTGCAGGTAGCTGAAGCCGAACTTCAGGTTGAAAGGTATATGGTCGCGATGCCTGGTCTCTGTATCCCAGCTGAGGGCCGTTTTGCCTATGTTCTGCAGGTTCAAGCCAGCGGCGAAATTTCCCAGTGGATCGAAGTCCAGGAGTCTGTTCATACCGAATCCTAATTGCGCACCCAGGTCAACACCCATACCGGTAGCGGAGGCATCTCCCAGGCTCTGACGGATGTACTTCAGGTTCAAGCCCACGGGAATCTTCAGGGGTACGACAAAATACTGCCAGCCCAGATCCAGGCTCACGTCAATCATCTTAGCAAATGTGAAGATGAAGGCATCCTCGGAGTCGTTGAAGAACTCTTCCGGGTCGATGATCCACTCCTCAACGGGACGAAGCTCTCCCTCTGATGTACGGCCGGGATCCGGGAATATGGGTATATCGTCGACGCCGAGCCGTATCCAGCTTAAGCTAAGAGTGGCCCGGTTGGGCAAGGGTAAGGCCAGGTTGAGGTATTCGTGCTGGGCCAGGTCAAACAGGGTGGCGTGCATCAGCGAGAGCTCCACTCGCTCCTGGTAGGCGCTGCCCGCCGGGTTCCAGTAAGGGCTCCACCCGTCCTGTGTCAGGGAGCAATAAGCCCCTCCAAGGCCCAGGGCCCGGGCGCCCACAGCCGCCTGCAGGAACTCCCCGGCGTAATGGTCGGCCCTGACGGCCGGGGCCAGACTCAGCACCCAGACCATGCAGATGGCCGTAGTGATAGCAGGCCAGTTTTTTTGGTGTGTTCGTCTCAATCCGTTTCCCCGGTTCTGCGGCATTGCGCCCTTCCGTTTATTTGAGGATGGCCAGCTTGCCCGTCTTGTGGACTGTTTGGCTCTCCCATTTAGCCCGGATCTTATAGAAATAGATCCCGTTGGCCAGCCGGTTTCCCTGCTCATCCCGTCCGTCCCAGGTCTTTACATGATAGTCCAGTTGGGTGCCCGGGCGACCGAAATCGTCGATAAAATCGTGGAAGCTCTTGACCAGCCTTCCGGAGACGGTGTAGATCTTCAGAGAGATCTCCCGGGCATGGGTGGGTCCGGTGAGGCGATAGGTAAAGACTGTCTCCTCGTCGAAGGGGTTGGGATAATTGCCTATCCGGTCGATGCCATAGGAACCGATTACCTGGAAATCTACGGTTTTGGAGGCGAAATTGCCGTTGCAGTCGTAGGCCGAGAAGGCGATGGTGTGTCTTCCCGTGGCCAGCATTGAGGTGTAACTGACCGGAAGGCTGTTTCGATCCGCTGCCGGGGATAAGACGATCTGCTGGGCGTCCAGGACCTGCCCGTTATGCCGGACCTCGACCGGGCGCTCGACGCTGTCCACACCGTTGACATCCTGTATCATAGCCACGATCTTGGCGTTGGTAGAGACCAGGCCTCCTTCGGCGAAGTACTGCTCTTCCACGGTGATCTCGATGCTGGGGGGAGTCTGATCTCCGTTGATCACGGGGCAGAACAGGCCCAGACCGGAGATTGTGGCCGAGATCGAATCGGATGCCGGCCAGGTGATCTCCGCGTGTCTGATCCAGCGCTGGATCGCCGGATTCCAGCGATAGATGGCCAGGTTGTCCCGCCCGCTGATGTTCAGGGAGTCCTGTCCATCCAGTCGGAAGGTCAACAGGATCTGCGACGAATCGCAGATGGAGGCTGAGGAGTCCATGAAGGTCAGATTGTAAGCCAGCTGTTCCCCTGTGGCCAGCCTGGCCGGCTGCAGATCCGGCTGTCCTTGAAACTGGAGGGACGCCGGCTGGATGCTCAGGACCTGCCGGTGGCTTACGGTGCCCCCGGGGATGTCGCAGCAGAGATTACCGTCCAGGCTGAAGGCCGGCATGTGCTGCCCCTGTACCACGGTACCCTCCTGGGGGGTCACGTTGCACCTGTTCATATCGATCTGGGCCCCGGCGGCGTTATTGTTCTCGTTGCCCTCCCTGATGTTATCCTCGGGATCCGCCTCGGCGAGAACCTGATAGCTTCCCGGAGTGAGATCCCAGAGTAAAAAGAGGCTTGCCCGCGAGCCGGCGGGGAGCTGCTCGATGAGACCTTCCCGGACACTTAATTTGTCGTCGGTGGACGTCACCGTGACCCTGACCAGCACCGAATCGGCCTGTGTCTGGCCGAGATTTTCCACCTCTACGGCGATGCCGGTCTCCTGTTCTCCTGCTAAAGCGATGCCGCTGGAGGAAATATGCAGGTCCGCGGCGGAGGGGATACGGTAGGAGTGCTGGGAGCTGGATGAGCTTTCTGCGCAGGAATCCTGGACGATGATGCGGTAGCGGACAAGAGTTCCAGCCCCCAAAATGGGCAGGGGCTTGGTGGTGCGGTAAAGCTGGCCCGGCGGTTGGGCGACCATCAAATTTGTGGAGTCGAGAAGCCCCGCTATCCAGCGGCACCCGACAGAGTCAATGCCACAAGTGGTATATATCTCGGCCCAGATGTGGACGGTGTCTTCAGCGGTGGGTTGAGCCGGATCGGTGAAGATAGTGTCGAAAAAGGCCTGGCCAAGCGAGAAGAAAGCTGCTCCGGTGCCATCTGTCAGGTTCTGGCTGTCCCAGAAGTAGCATCTGACCGTGCCGGTTCCCGCAGAGCAGTCCGGCGATAGGCCCACTTTGGCCTGGAAATGGCCGTCGGTGACTGTAACGGGCGACTGCCGCCGGGAGATCCCGGCACCGTCCAGAATGGTGAGCTGAGCCTGACCTTGGTTTCCCTCGCCCGTGGTTCCCTGAATTTCCAGAGTGTCCCCGGGGTTGACCGCCCCAGGCTGGACGGACAGGGAGATCTTCTTGTCGGGAAAGCTGATCCTGGAGACGGGATCGCCCAGAAGGAGATACTCGTTGATCAGATCCTGGGCGATCTGCCCGCCGTAGCGGGCCATGTATAGCAGTTTGGCCTCGGTCAACGCCTGGCCGAAGGTCAGGCGTTGACCGGAGAAAATGGTTTCCAAAAGGGCATCGGCCAGGTTGTAGTCACCATACAGCCAGCCCAGTCCCGAGGATCCCCAGAATCCCAACACCCCTTTTCCCTGAGCCAACAATAAACATTCGCCCAGGCAATCCCTTTTGGGCTCGTCATAGGCGGCGGTGAAGCAGGTCATGCTGGCCACCATCGGCCAGCGCGAGGCATTGCGCAGCCGCCCCACGTCCTCCAGGCGCATGAGGCCAGCGTCCGACCAGATCCCGCCGCCTCCATGGCCGATATAGCTGACGTACGCGGCCCCCTCGTCCAGAGCGTCGATGAGATCCTGGGAGCCGCCGTAGTAAGGGTCAGTCGCCGGATCGGGGCTATAAGCGTAAACTTTGGAGAGAAGGAAATCCGGGGTGACGTGGTCCTGGATGAGCCTTTCCGATTGAGATCGGAAGATGGGACCTAGGCTGCCCGACCCGCAGACGAACAACAGCCGCCGCCGCCAGTCTCCCAGCTCGGGCGTCTCCTCTGCGCCGATGATCTTTTCTATGACGGCGTCCAGCTCGCTATTGGTTTTCACCGGCAGGCGGCCCAGAAAAAGATCGGGTAGCTGGTCGTCCCCGCTGATGCAGGCATAGAGGTTGTCGCAGGGCGTGGATCCCCACAGGGAGGTCTGGGTCATGATGGGCGGGATGTAATTACCGCCCAGACCCATAGTGTTTTTATAGTCCCAGTTTCCATCCCCGACCAGGAGCACATAGAGGGGTGAGGGATCCCAGTTTTGATGGGCATATTTCAGGAAATCCCGAATGGCCTCTGGCGTGAACAGGCCATGGCTGAATTCATCGTAGATCTCATCAATCTGAATTACCTCCACCTGCAGACCCTGGCTTTCTCTGAACTGTGCCAGGGGCAAGACATTTTCGTAGAAATCCTGGTGAACGATGATCACCAGGTCGGCGCCTTTCCCGGGGGCCGTCAGATCCGGGGTGCTGTGGAGCTCGATGGACTCGACTCTTTTTTTGGCCGCGGAGGTCACGGCCAGATATCTGGTCTGCTGATCGCAGATCTCGTCCTGAAAAGTCAGCTGATAATAGGACCCCTGCTCGCTCTGGACCCATTCTCCCTGTCCGTTGACCATAACACTGGTACCCAGTTTATAGACCCAGATGGAGGGGCTGCTGAATCCCTGAAGAGTGAACTGGTACAACTCCGCTGGTCCGTCCTTTGGCTTGCTGAATTCTAAGAGATCATCCTCGGCCCGGTACAGCCTGGGGTACTCTACCTGAATCCAGTTGAGCAGGACCCTGTCGATGGGACCGGCGTCGGTATCTCCCGGACAGATCAATGTCAGGTTATTGTCCCCCTTATGGATGGCGCTGCTGGTGAGCTGGAAGCCGTCCTGGGAGCTGTCGATGAGCAGCATGTTCTGCCCGTCCCACATCCGGTCGGCCACCAGATGGTC